>DASXRB010000837.1:0-3727 GCA_036506875.1 Kribbellaceae bacterium
GACGATCTGCGGGTTGCGGCGCCACTCGGTCGGGTCGCCGGTGACGCTGCCGATCATGAACCCGACCAGCGGCCACCGGATCAGCGCGGTGAAGGCGAGCACCGCGAAGTAGCCGGCGTTGTAGTAGATGCTCGGCAGGAACGCGTCCTCGGCCTTGCCGGAGCGCAGCGCGAACACGGCGGCGATCCCGATCCCGACGAACGCGTTGAAGACGAACCGCGACGGCGACCGCTGCACCAGCCGGAGGATCAGCAGCGCGAGCGCGATCCCGCACGCGAGGCCGAGCGACAGCCGCAGGTTCTTCGCCGCGATCCAGCTCGCCGTGAACGCGATCGTCGGAAGCGCGCCCTCGAGGATGCCGCGCCGGCCGCCCAGGGCCTTGGAGAGCTGGTCGCGGATCAGCTTCTCCACGGTCTCGTGCGTCACGGGCACGCTCGCCGCCTCACTCATTCTGGATGCCTCTCAGTGGGCCACGGACGGCCGGAGCTCGTACCGCGGGTTGAACATCGCCCGGTTGCCGTCGACCGTCGTCAGCCGCCCGGAGGCGACCAGCTCGACACCCGGCTGGATACCCGCGATCCGGCGCCGTCCGAGCCACAGCAGCGTGACCGTACCGGTCCCGTCGTACAGCTCGCCCTCCAGCGCCGGCACGCCGCCGCGCGGGCTGAACGTGACGGTGCGCAGCGTGCCGGCGATCGTGACCGTCTCGCGGTCGCCGCAGCGCGTGATGGACCGTGCGCCGCTGGCCGCGGCGAGGTCCTGCAGCTCCTCGGCCTCGCGCTCGTCCTGGGTGCTCGCCAGTCCGCGGAGCACCCGCCGGAACACGCCGGCCGGCTTGTCACCACCCATGCGGACAAGGGTAGGTCGTTCGCGGGCCCGCGTCCCGCTCAGGCCTCCTCCGGCCGCCCGGGCTGCGCGCCCGGCGGTAGGGTGAGGGCCAGCGGCTCACGCGGCGCCATCGGCTCGTTACCCCGTACGACGACGACCTTGCGGAACGCCTCCTCCAGCTTCGCGGCGGCGTCCGGCTCGATCGCGGCCCGGCCGAGCAGCGTGCCGCGCAGCAGCCAGCGCGGGCCGTCGACACCGATCACCCGCGAGGTCTGGCTGTACATCTGCCCGTCCGGGCCCTGCACCGGCACCACTATCCGCAGCTCGGTCCCGAACGACCCGTCCACCTCGGTCGCGGTCCCGCCCATCCGGGTCGCCTCGGCGGCGATCTCCCGGCACACGTCCGACCAGATGCCCGAGGTCTTCGGCGCGGCGAACGCGCGCAGCTCCAGCGCGGAGTCGCCGACCACGACCAGCACGGCCTGGACCTCGTTGGTCTGCTCGTCGACCTGCAGCTGCAGCTCCATGCCATCGATGCCGACCAGCACCAGGCTGCCCAGGTTGATCCGGTCTGGCGCCTCGAGCGACGCGGCGTCCACGTCAGCGGCGTCGAACGGACCGTTCCCCGACGCCTCGCCGGTGGCCGCCTCCTCGGTGCCGGCGGCGTCCTGGGTGGCCGTGGTCTCCTCGGCGGGCTCGTCCTTGCCCTTTCGGCGGAAGATCACTGCGTTGCCTACTTCCTGGTCGTCAGATCCTGTGATGCCGGGTCCGCGCACTCAGTGGCCGCGGACCGGCGGCGGTAAGTCTCGCGCAGCCTCCGGGTCAGCCGCCGACCGGGGCCGTCATGCCCACCCTGTCACACGGTCACTACGAGCCGAAGCCTCCGGTGGAGCCGTGTCCGCCGTCGCCGCGCGCCGATCCCGGCAGCCGCTCGACCTCGACGAAGCGGGCATTCTCCACCCGCTGGACCACCAGCTGCGCGATCCGGTCGCCGCGCCGCAGGGTCACCGCCTCGGCCGGGTCGAGATTCACCAGGCACACCTTGATCTCGCCGCGGTAGCCGGCGTCCACGGTGCCCGGCGCGTTCACGATCGAGACCCCGTGCCGCGCGGCCAGCCCGGAGCGCGGGTGCACGAACGCCGCGTACCCGTCCGGCAGCGCGATGGCGATCCCGGTGCCCACCAGCGCCCGCTCCCCCGGCTTCAGCGTCACGTCCTGGGTCGTCACCAGGTCGGCGCCGGCGTCGCCGGGATGCGCGTACGACGGCAGCGGCACCTCCGCGTCCAGCCGCGTGATCAGCACCTCGGTCACTATGGATTCACCTCGAACTCGTGTTGGGCGTGGTCCAGGTTGCCGTGCTCGGTGAAGTGCTCCACGGGTACGACGACGAACACCGCCGCCGCCCTGGCCGCGATGCTCCCGTCGTACCCGCCGATCCGTCCGGTCGCCGACGCGTACATCCGCCGGCCGCGGAAGCCCAGGCACTCCGCGCGCAGCGACAGCGTCGAGCCGACCGGCACCGGCCGGACGTAGTCGGTCTCCAGCCGCCCGGTCACCATCGGCTTGCGCAGCAGCCAGGACAGGGTGCCGAGCATCTCGTCGAGCGCGGTCGCGATCACGCCGCCGTGTGCCAGTCCCGGCGCGCCCTGGTGCTCCGCGGTGACGGTGAACTCCCCGGTCACGGTCAGGCCCTCGCCGGCCGTCGTCACCAGCCGCAGCCCGGTCGGGTGCCGCGGACCGCACGCCACGCAGCGTTGGAAGTGCGACGACAGCACCGTCCCCGGCGCGGGCGCGTCCGGGTGCCGCACCGGCGGCTCCAGGGCCGCGGGCGCGGCGGCCGAGCGCGGAGGTGGCGAGATCACGGGTGCGACCCTACCGACGGCGTCCGACGGCCGTTCTGCCAGGCTGACCGCCGTGCGGTACACCGAACGCCTCCGCGTCCCCGTCTCCTGGTGGCTGATCTGCGCGGCCGCGCTCGCCGTGCTGTGGGTGGCGGTCGCCGCCGCGACCGGTACGACGGCCACCGTCGCCGTCACCGCCGTCGCCACCGCCGTGGTCGTCGTCGTACTCCTGCGCTACGGCGCCGCCCGGGTCACCGTCGACACCGGCACCCTGGCCGCCGGCCGCGCGAGCATCCCGCTCGAACACCTCGGCGAGGCCGAACCGCTGACCGGCGAGTCCGCCCGGCTGGCCCGCGGCCGCGACTGCGACCCACGCGCCTACCTGCTGCTGCGGCCGTACCTCGCGGGCGCGGTCCGGGTCCGGGTGACGGACCCTGACGACCCGACGCCGTACTGGCTGATCGCGACCCGGCACCCGCAGCGCCTCGCCGACGCGCTCGGCGGCGGGAAGGACTGAGTCCCGCGGACCGGCGCGGACACGCGGCCCGGCCCGCGACCGGCACCTGGACAGCGCGAGTGGCAGGATCGGTTGCGGAAGGCAAGCGCCCGCCCGGGCGCCGTCACGAACGGGAGGCAAATCGAGGTGGCCGGAGCCAAGATCGGCTGGAAGCTGGTGCTCACCGTGTTCACGGTGGTCGTCTCGCTGGTGACGAAGAAGGCCGTGTCACAGGCCTGGAAGCTCGGTGCCGGCCGGAAGCCGCCGGCCTCGCCGCAGGCACCCGACGCCGGCTACGGCGAGGTCGTGGCGTGGGCGGTCGCCAGTGGCGCCGCGGCCGCGTTCGCGAAGCGGTTCGCCGAGCGGCGGGCGGCGACGTACTGGGAGAAGTCGACCGGTTCCCTGCCGCCCGGGTACGAGCCGCGAGACTGATCTGGTTCGTCCCCGGGCGGCCGGTGTAGCGTCCGCTCATCGCCGTGCGCGCGATGACGCGGCGGCAGATCGGTGGGGGACAGGTGGGGACACAGGGCGGTGGGCCGTCACGCCCGCACGGCGGGCGCAG
>DASXRB010000838.1:0-3214 GCA_036506875.1 Kribbellaceae bacterium
GATCGTGCCGGCCGCGTTCACGAAGAACCCGACCGGGGTGTTGTGGACGGTGCCGTCGGGAGCCACGGTCGCCAGCCGGCCGAGCGTCTGCGCGTTGAGGTACTCGAGCTCCTCAGGCCTGAACGTCATGCATCCACTCTGTCAGCTCAACTTCGCTTGAAGTCAAGATCACACCCCGCGAGGCGTTCCCAGGGGATGGACGGCTGGATCGACGAGGCGTTCGCGATGGACGGCGACTGGACCGACATCGACCTCGGCGCGATCACCGCGAGCCTCACCTGGTGGCACGCGTCGTCGGACAAGAACTGCCCATGGTCGGCGGCGCAGCGGCTGGTCGGCGCGCTGCCGACGGCGACGCTGCGGGACTTCGGCGACGGCGGCCACTTCGCCGGCTACCGCCGCGAGGGTGAGCTGCTCGACGAGATGCTGGTTCGCGGCAACGACCGCACGGGCCTAGGGTCGGATTCATGAGCGGTGACGCGCGGCTGGTGTACGACGAGGAGCTGACGGCGTACGACTTCGGGCGCGGCCACCCGCTGAACCCGATCCGGGTGGACCTCACCGTCCGGCTCGCACGCGAGCTCGGGGTGCTCGACCTGCTGGACGTCGTACCGGCCCCGGTCGCCGACGACGCGCTGGTCGCCACCGTGCACACGCCGGAGTACATCGCCGCGGTGAAGCGGGCGGGTGACCAGCCCGAGGTGGCCGACCTGGCGCACGGCCTCGGCACCGACGACACGTACTGCTTCGCGCAGATGCACGAGGCGTCGGCGCACGTCGTCGGCGCCAGCGTGGAGGCGGCCCGGTCGGTCTGGGAGGGCGAGGCGCTGCACGCGGCGAACATCGCCGGCGGGCTGCACCACGCGATGCCGTCGCTGGCCAGCGGGTTCTGCGTCTACAACGACCCGGCGGTGGCGATCCAGTGGCTGCTGGACCACGGCGCCGAGCGGGTCGCGTACGTCGACGTCGACGTCCACCACGGTGACGGCGTGCAGACCGTGTTCTACGACGACCCGCGGGTCCTGACGGTCAGCCTGCACGAGACGCCGACGACGCTGTTCCCCGGCACCGGCTCGGCGGGGGAGACCGGCGGACCGCACGCGATCGGCTACGCGGTGAACCTGCCGCTGCCGCCCGGGACCGGTGACGCCGGCTGGCTGCGCGGCTTCCACGCCGTCGTACCTCAGGTGGTGAAGGCGTTCCGGCCGCAGGTGCTGGTCACCCAGCACGGGTGCGACTCGCACCTGGAGGACCCGCTGGCGCACCTGACCAAGTCCGTCGACGGGCAGCGCGCGGCCTACGTCGCGCTGCACGACCTGGCGCACGAGGTGTGCGACGGCAAGTGGGTGGCGACCGGTGGCGGCGGCTACGCACTGATCGAGGTGGTGCCGCGGGCGTGGACGCACCTGCTCGCGATCGTGGCCGGCAAGCCGGTCGACCCGGCGACCCAGGTACCGGCCGCGTGGCGCGAGCACGTCGCGGCACGGTTCGGGCGGACCGCGCCGTCGCGGATGACCGACGGCCGGGACGCGTCGTACGTCGACTGGTCATCGGGGTACAACCCGGACACCTGGCTGGACCAGGCGATCAAGGCCACCCGGGACACGAGCTTCCCGCTGCTCGGCCTCGATCCGTCGTACTGAACCGTCTTCCGCCGTTGTAACTTCGGCCACCCCTTTCCCACCGGCACCAACAGCCACTACGCTCGGCTTACGCTTGAGCGGAGGTGCCGGGGGAAGTCGGCGCACGACTCGGGCCGAAAGTCTGGTGTGGAATGGCGTCGAACGAGCCCGATCCGAAGCGGGCCGGTGAGCAGCCGCTCGCCGAGGTCAAGTTCCTGACCGTGGCCGAGGTGGCCACGGCGATGCGCGTGTCCAAGATGACCGTGTACCGGCTGGTGCACTCCGGCGAGCTCCCCGCGGTGCGCGTCGGCCGGTCGTTCCGCGTGTCCGAGGATGCCGTTCACGACTACCTCAAGGGCGCGTTCTTCCAGGCCGGCTGACCCGCCGTCACGCCGCCGCCCGGAACCACGCGGGCGGCGACCAGTCCTCCGGTGGCTGGAGTCGCCAGGCGTCCCGCCCGCGGTCCCTGCGGATGCCGTCGAAGTACGCCGCCCGCAGCCGCTCGATCGTGTCCGCCTTCAGTTGGAACAGGTCCCGCACACCCGCCCGTACGACGATCAGCCCGTGCCGCTCGAACCGTTCCTCACGGGCGTTGTCGCTCGACTGCTGGTCCGGGTCGCGGTGATGCGCACCGTCGTACTCGGCGACCACACCGGACTCCGGGTCGAACAGGTCCGGGAAGCCGAGGAGCTCGCCGCCGGGACCGAACAGCGGCACGTTGCATGCCGGCCCCGGCAGCCGGGCGTCCAGTGTCCACAGCATGCGCAGGCGCGACTCGTACAGGCTGAGCGAACGGCGATCCGTCAGCCCGGCCGCCACGAGCACCCGCCGGGCACCGAGCCAGCGCCGTCTGGCCGCGGCGTACTCCGCGACGTCGGCGAACGACAGCTCGGTCGCGTGCCCGAGCGCGTCGAGCAGGCAGACCGCCTCGGTCAGGTCGTCCGCGCGGCGTGCCAGGTCGAACGCGGTCCGCAGCACTGACGTGACCGGCACCCCGCCGATCTCGGTGACGTCGCCGAGGTGCAGCGCGCTGCGGAAGTCGTCGATGCCGGCTCGTCGTACCTGCTTCTCGCGCGCGACGCACACCGTCACGTCGCGCGGGATGCCGTCCCGGCCCTTGCCGTCCAGTCGGTGCGCGCCGTGCAGGTACGCCGCCGCCCAGCCGCCGATCGCGCCACCGGCCGGTACCACCGCGCTGGCGTCGGCGATGCGCCGTAGCGGACTCTTGTCGTCCGGCGGCTCGTCGGACCAGAAGCCGTGGTGCGGCGACCGCCACGGCAACCTGTGCAGCAGCCGGTGCCGCAACGCGACCGCGGCCAGATCTGCATACGGCACCGGCGGCGCGGGGATCTGCGGCGCCGGCATCTCGGGCGTGACTGAGCTGAGCTCTGTGTGAGGAGTCGTCATGCACGAAATATGCGAGGGTCGGCCGGCTCCCGGCCGGGTTGTCCACAGATCCCGCCCGGACCAGTGCGTGTGCGGAACTTCACAGGCCGGCCCGGCGTGTGCGCGATTCCACTTCAACCGTCCTTGAAGTGTTCACGGATCCACTACTCCAGGTCGGTTTCCTCGGCAGTTTTCGAACACGCCGG
>DASXRB010000839.1:0-13166 GCA_036506875.1 Kribbellaceae bacterium
GGGCCGCGCATCCGGGACAGGTCGAACACGACCGTCCGCCACGGCACCGCCGGCCGGGCACCGCCGAACCGCAGCGGCGCGCCGAGGTCCTGCGGGAACCGGGCCTCCTGCTGCGGGGTGAGCCCGGCGGTGAGGTCGCGGACCCGCTGCCGGACGTACGCCTCCAGCGTCGCCGACGTGACGTCGCCGTCGCCCGCGCCGGCACCGTTCAGGCCCTCGATCAGGGCTCGGCTGAAGAACCCGCGCCTCTTGTCGGCCGGGACCTCCTCCTCGACCTGCTCGTACGCCGGCCGGTCGTACGCCGTCGCGTACCCGGTGAACGTCTCCACCTTGCCCTTCGCCGACGCGCACCGGGTGAACCCGAGCGGCCCGGACTCGGCCAGGTTGATCCGGTTACGGCAGAAGTCGCAGAAGATCACCAGTTCGGCGACGACGCCGCACTCGGTGTACCAGTTGCGGCACTTCGCGACCTCGAGGTTCTCCCCGAACAGCCCGCGGCGCGCGTTCGCCGGCAGCAGGGCGGCGTCGCCGCCGCTCGGCGCGATCCCGTGCCCCGCCATGAACAGGTACAGCCGGGACCGGGCGTGCTTGTCCGGGTCGTCGCCGATCGCCTTGCCCAGCTTGTCGTTGGTGTCGAACAGCGCGCTGACCAGGTCGCTGCGGGTCGGCCGCGCGTCCCCGACCCGGACGACGGCACCCTCCGGCAGCGGCTCGACGAATGTGACGTTCTGCTCCGGCAGCCCGCCACCCGCCGGGTCGAGCAACCAGCCCCGGAACGCCTCCGCGTCCCGCACCGGCCCCTGCAGGTCGGAGATCCCCGGGTAGCGGTTGATCCCGACCACGAACCCGAAATGCAGGTCGTTCATTCGTTGCTCCCGGCAACGATGGCGCGGATGCTGGCCAGCACGTCCGGGTCCTCGTCGAAGGCACCGTGGCTCAGTGCCGCCGCCCGCAGGCCGGCCGCCGCGCCGTCCGCGGTCGGCGACAGGACGAGCCGGTCGCCGGTGGCGAACGCGCGCACCGCGGCGACGCCGTCCAACGCGTCGTACCGCTCGTCGTAGTAACGCTGCATCCCGGCGACGGGCACGTACGACGACCGTCCGGAGGCGTCGCGCTCGAGCAGCCCGGCGACCAGGTACAGCAGCGACCGCGGGTACACCGCCTTCACCAGGTGGTCCGCGCGCTCGGCGTCGTCCGCCATCGTGAACACCCGCACCCGCCCGACTCGGTCCGCGTGCTTCACCAGGCCCTGGGCGAGATGGCCGAACGTCGCCGCCGGCGCCAGCAGTACGACGTTGCGCACCGCGAAGTCCGGCGGCACCACCCCGCCGCTCTGCGCCCGGGCCAGCGCGTCGAGAGCGTTGTCGATGAACACCGCGCCCGTGCTGTGCCCGACCAGCGTCACCTGCGGCCGCCGGCCGGATGCGGCCAGCGCCTTACCGAGCTCGGCGAGGAACAGCGTCCCGCCGTGCGCTTCGTCGCCGGTGGCGAACGTGTCGAGGGTGTCCTTCTTCATCGCCGCCCAGAGCGCCGCCCCGACGTTGGCCAGGTAGAACTCGCGCAGCAGCTCCTCCACCGCGGTCGGGTACACGCCGTGGTCGGTGCCGTCGCGGAACCGCTGGACGACCGTCGCGAACACGGCCGCGAGCTTCTTGGCCAGCAGCGCGGTGCTGACGATGCCGCGCTGCCCGGCGGCCGGGCCCGGGTCGATCGCGGCCAGCACGTCCGGCGACATCAAGGTCTTCTCGGAGCTCCGACGTTCGACCGCGACACCGCGCGCGCCGGTGACGGCCCGCTCCGGGTGCAGCTCCGCGAGCACGGACTCCAGCTGCGCGGCGAGGTCGCCGTCGTCGGCGACGGCCTGCTCGAGCTGTCCCCGCTCGCCGTCGTCGACCGGGGAGAGCTCCCCGCTCGGGAACCGGCCGCCGTACGGCTCCCCGCCGGCCTCCCACGCCTTGAGCTGGGCGTTGACCTCCATCTCGTACGGCAGGGTGAGCTCGCCGGCGGCCCGCTGCGCGACGGTCTGGTCGAGCTTGCCGACGACGAACCGCAGCAGCCACCGCATCAGCCGCTTGCACAGGTCCTCCGCGAGGATCTCGCGCAGGTTGCCGGTCACCACCTCGACCAGCCCGCTGCTCCAGACGAAGAACACCGGGTACGCCCCGGCCTGCTGGTACACGGCGGTCAGCCGGCGCGCGGTGTCGAAGCCGTGGTCGGAGCTGACCAGTCCGCCGTGGAAGTGGACCACCACCCGCTCGGCGGCCACGGCGCGCTCCGCGATCGCCCGGACCTGGTCCGCGGTGGTGGTCCCGAGCAGGCCGTCGGCGCGCGTGTGGATGACGTGCCGCGTCGCGTCGTAGGGCTCACCGACCGCCATGGTTCGACCCCCCAAGTGCCGACCCCGTGCTCCTTCGATGATCGCACTACGCAGGGTGAGCGGGAAGCGCGCCGGGCGTGGCGGTGGCCCTGAGGAGAACCACCGATGGTGCGACTTGGCCGCCTGGGGAACACTGGTCCGGGTCCGTCCCCGTGCGAAGGTGTCCTCTGTGAAGCGAACCGCGATCGTGTGCCTGTCCGCCACCGCCATGCTCACCGGCATCCTGTCCGGCTGTACCGACAGCAAGTCCGACGGCGGGAACAAGCCGGCCGACCCGGACGACAAGGAAGCCGCGTCGGCGCAGGTCATCGCCACGTTCGCGGCCGCGTGGGAGAAGGCGTGGGCACCGAACGGCAAGCCCGACGAGGCAGCGGCGCTCACCGACGCCCCGACCACGTTCGGCCCGCGGCTGGACGGCCTGGACTCGGCCCTGGTCGCGGCGACGGTCGCGGTGAAGCCGCAAGGCGACGTGTCGTGCTCCGACGACAACACCTGCACCCAGAACCTCGACGTCACCGCCCAGCTGCGCGGTATCGGCGCGATGGCGTGGACGTCGACGGCGACGGCGGTGAAGGTCGACATCAACGGCACCAAGACCTGGAAGATCAAGGCCACCGGCGACGTCATCTACCCGGGCCTCGGCGACACCAACACCCTGAAGCGGTCCCGCATGCTGCCGCCGCGCGCGTCGATCCTGGACCGCACCGGCAAGCCGCTGACCGCGAACCGGCCGGTCGTGCTGCTCGGCGTCGAGGCCGGCAAGAAAGCCACCCCGGCGACGTACGCGGCGTTCACCAAGTACGTGCAGGTCGACGGCGCCAAGCTGCGGCAGCGCGCGCTCAGCACCCCGGCCGGGCAGTTCGTCGAGGCGATCACGCTGCGCCAGGAGGACTGGACGAAGGTGCGGGCCAGGTTCGACCCGCTGCCGGGCGTGGCGAGCATCGGCGACACCCAGTCGCTGGCGCCGACCCCGTCGTTCGCCCGGGCGATCCTCGGCGGTATGAAGCAGGCCACCGACGAGACGCTGAAGAACGCCGGCCCGGCCGCGTCGTCCACCGACCAGCTCGGCTCCAGCGGGCTGCAGTTCGTGTTCCAGCGCCAGCTCGCCGGCACGCCCGGCGCCACCGTCACGATGCGCGATCGCAAGACGAAGCTCACCGTGAAGAAGGTCTTCACCCAGCCGGCCAAGCCCGGCACCGCGGTGCGGACCACGCTCGACGTGAGGCTGCAGAACGCGGCCGAGGCCGCGGTGGCGACGATCAAGCTGCCGACCTCGCTGGTCGCGATCCAGGCGTCCACCGGGCAGATCCTCGCCACCGCGAACGGCCCCGGCACCACGTCGTACAACCGCGCCTTCCTCGGCCGGTACGCGCCGGGCTCGACGTTCAAGATCGTCACCTCGACCGCGCTGCTCGGGCAGCTGCACATGACGCCGAACTCGCCGGTGACCTGCTCGAACACGATCACCGTGCTCGGCAAGACGTTCAAGAACTACGACGCGCTCACGGCGTACGGCGCGGGCACGCTGCAGAAGGCGTTCCAGCAGTCCTGCAACACCGCGATGATCTCCAACCACGGCAAGCTGGGGCGGGACGGCATCCGCAACGCGGCCGCGCTGTTCGGCATCGGCCAGGAGCACCAGATGTCGCTCGCGTCGTACGGGGGCTCGGTGCCGTCGCCGAAGGACGAGGTGGACAAGGCCGCGTCGATGATCGGTCAGGGCACGGTGACCGCCAGCCCGCTGCAGATGGCGCTGGTCGCGGCCGCGGTGAAGAGCGGTACGCCGATGAAGCCGGTGCTGGTGCTCGGCAAGGACCCGTCCGGCCCGGCCGCGAAGCCGCTGCCGCCCGCCATCGTCGCCGCGCTGCGGCAGATGATGCGCGCCACCGTCACCGGCGGTACGGCGCACATCCTCGGCCAGTCCGGCGTGGTGTCGGCCAAGACCGGTACCGCCGAGGTCGTCGTCAAGGGCAAGGTCACCACGAACGGCTGGATGGTCGGGTTCCGCAACGACATCGCCTTCGCGTGCATCGTCGAGGGCGGCGCCTCCGGCGCCAAGGCCGCCGGCCCGGTCCTGAAGAGCTTCCTCTCCAGGTTCTGACCCATGGGCCACCCCCCTCGTCCGTTTAAAAGGAGAGGATCTCGTCGACGGCGGACTTCATGTCGGAGCCGTCGAGGGTCATCAGGTCGAGGTCGTCCGGCATGCCGGGCGAGTTGAACAGCCGCAGGTCGCGGTGCTTGGAAGCGGCGTCGAGCGCGTTGCGGACGAACCGGGCGTTGCCGAGCTCGTCGATGCGGCCGTTGGAGCAGACCTGGTCGAGCACGGCGGTCAGGCTGGCCAGCGCCTCCTTGGTGAGGTGGTCGCCGCGAGCCTCGGCCATCCGGCGGGCGATCTCGCGCAACTGGTCGGCGGTGTAGCGCGGGAAGTCGATCCGGACCGAGAACCGGCTGCGCAGGCCCGGGTTGGCCTCGAGGAACTTCGCCATCGGCTCGGGGTACCCGGCGACGATGACGATGATCCGGTCGCGGTCGTCCTCCATCCGCTTCAGCAGCGTGTCGATCGCCTCGACGCCGAAGTCGTTGCTGGAGATGCCCTCGCGCTTCAGCGCGTAGGCCTCGTCGATGAACAGCACGCCGTCCATCGCCCGGTCGATCACCTCGTTGGTCTTCACCGCGGTGTGGCCGATGTACTCACCGACCAGGCCGGAGCGGTCGGTCTCGACCACGGTGTCGGCGGCGAGCAGCCCGAGCGCGCAGTACAGCTTGGCGACCACCCGGGCGACCGTGGTCTTACCGGTGCCGGGCGGGCCGGCGAAGATCAGGTGCCCGCCGAGCTTGCTGGTCGGCAGGCCGCGCTCGGCGCGCATCAGGCCGGCCCGCACCTGGGCCGCCACCGCGGAGACCTGGCGCTTCACGTCGGCCATCCCGACGTTGCGGTCCAGCTCGTTGAGGATGCCCTGGACCGCGCCCCAGTCCGGCTGCCGGTGCAGCACCGGCGCCTGCGTCTCGGCCCGGCGCACGACCGGCTTGCCCTCCGGCTCCTTGGGCAGCGGGAACGTCTCGAGCTTCACGCTGGAGTCCATCACCGCCTGCGCGACCTGGCGGTGGTCCGGGTCCTGCCCGTACACCCACTGGAACTGCCGCAGCGCCGCCTCCTCCCGGTCCATCGCGCGGTGCACGAAGCCGAGGAAGTACTCCGCGTCGAGCTGGACCAGGTGGTTGATCGTCAGGCCCGCGGCCTGCTTGAGCACCGTCTCGGCCTCACCCCACTGCGCGGTCTGCGCCAGCACGATGCCGAGCCGCAGCAGCGCCTCCGCGCCGAGGTGGCCGTTCGGCGGGACCTTCCGGAAGGCTTCGATCGCGCCGCGCATGTCCCGGGCCTGCTGGGCGATACAGCCGAGCACGAAGTCCTTGCGCAGGTCCTCGATCAGCCGGTCCGCGCACTTCAGCGCCTTCTCGGTCTGGCCCAGGTCGGCCAGCCGCAGCGCCTCCGCGTGCCAGACCTCGTCCGTGGTCTCCAGCGGCTGGTGGAACCACCAGCCGGCGAAGAAGGTCGAGCTCAGCCGCCGCTTGTCCGCGTCGCGCTCCTCGCCGAACCGGTCGATCCCGGCGACCATCTGCGCGAGCGCCCGCTCCTTGTCGCCGCCGGCCGCATGCACGCCGAGCCAGCCGTCGGTCATCCCGGGGTCCAGCTGCACGGCGCGGCTGAACGACTCCAGCGCCGCCACCTTGTCGGGACGCTCCGGACGCTCGTCCGGCTTCATGAACCCGAGCTGCTTGGCCCCCCGCACCCACAGGCCGCGGGCCCGGCGTCGCGCCACCGGACCTGCCGACTGCTGAGACATGTCCCTCCTCGCGCATCGACTCACCGCAGATCCTCTCATCGCGCCGTGGCACCCGTCCCGTTGTCCACAGCGCGCCGGGGATCCGGCCGCGAGTCAGCTCCGGCGCACGGAGACTACCGTCCCCTGCGCGGCCGCGCACAGCGTCACGGTGCCGTCGGCAGCGACGTCGTACAGCTCGCACCGGCACGTGGCCTGCCGCCCGCCGGCGTGTACGACGTTCGCCCGCGCCCGCAGCACCGGCCCGCTCGCGGGGCGCAGGTAACTGATCGTGAAGCCGCCGGTCAGCACCTGCGGCCCGAACGCGAGCCCGCCGGCGAAGGTCAGCGCGTTGTCCGCCAGGTAGGCCAGCACACCGCCGTGCACGTAGCCGTTCTGCTGCCGCAGCTCGTCGCGGACGTCCAGCTCCAGCGCCGCCTCGTCGTCACCGTACGACGCGATGCGGGCGCCGAGCAGCACGCTGAACGGCTGCGCGGCCAGTACCTTCTCGGCCAGCTCACGGGTCAGCTCTTCCACGAGCCGTTATGTTACTCGCGAGTTAGGCCGGTTGGGCGTGCGAGCGATCCTCCTCGGTGGTGCCGCCCCAGACGCCGTACGTCTCACCGGTCGCGAGCGCGTGCTCGCGGCACTGGCGCTGCACCGGGCAGGTCGAGCACAGCGACTTGGCCAGCACTTCGCGGGCCCGGCGGCGCAGGCCGCGCTCGGACTCGACGCTGAAGAACAGGTCCGGGTCGACGTCGCGGCAGGCGGCCTGCTCCTGCCAGCTCCAGTTGTCCCACAAGGGGGCCGGCAGCCGGGGCGGGGCTTTCGCCACCGCGCCGGCGGGTGGTTTGCGGCGTCGCGCACGCGGATGGGTTTCGAGGGGCACAGTCGGGTTCATCGCAGAACCTCTTCACAACGGCTCGCGCGCCGCAGCTGCTGGCTGAACCGCGGGTACCGACGATCCTACCCATCGGTTGCGCCGTCACACCCGCCGGAATCCGGTTACCGGCAAGTCACCCCGGAACGCCGCCGGGGAGGCGACGGCGGTGGCCGCAACCTCCCCGGGGCTGGTGCTCAGGCGATGCTCAGCGGAACACGCGGATCCGCATCGTGGTGCCGCTCTGCGACAGCACCTTGATCTTCACACCGGCGTGCGGGACCTTCACGCCGTGGCCCTGGATGTTGTCCGGGAACCAGTAGTCCTGCAGGTCGTCGAACACCGGCCGGCCGCCGAGGCCGCGGACGTAGTTCGTCTGGCCGTTCACGGTCAGCGAGAACGAGTCCGACTTCTCCAGGCCGAAGGTGGCGTCGTAGTTCTGGATCCGGGCCCGCCACGCCGTGCCGGCGAGGTTGAACTTGTCCTCCGGGTTGGCGTCGATCGGCAGCCACTTGCCCTCACCCGGGTGCACCGAGGTCTGGTTGTCGTTCTGGGAGGTGTCCCAGTACGAGACCAGCAGGCCGTTCTGGTACGGGAAGTGCTCCACCCAGTCCGGCCGGTCCGCGCCCACGAAGTTGTACGGCCCGTACTGCAGGTACTGGTCGTACGACGTGTAGGTGTAGTTCGACGCGAGGTAGAAGTTGTCGTGCTCGGTGACGTACGAGTCCGCCGCCGGCGAGAAGCCCGCCGCCGTCCAGCCGTTGTCGCCGTTCTCCGCGCCGTCCTCGACGACCGTCGTACCGCCGGCGGTCACCTTGATGTCGTCGGCGAAGAACCCGACCGGGGCCACCCCGCTGTCCGACACGTAGTGGAACCGCAGGCCGATGGTCTTGCCCGCGTACGGGGTCAGGTCGAACGTCGCCGGCACCCACTTGCCGCCGGTGCTGCCGTCGATACCGTTGCCCTCGGCACTCTTCGTGATCGAGCCCGGGATCGCCTTGTAGCCGGTGCCGTCGTCGACCTCGACGTAGGCGTAGTCGCACGGGTCCGGACCGCAGTCCTCGATGTCGTACGCGGCCTGGAAGGTCAGCTCCGCGCTACCGGCCGGCAGCGTCACCTGGCGCGACAGCGAGGTGTTCTTGTTGTCGCCCTGGCCGCTCCACCAGCTCTTCGCCCCGGCGTACGGCGCGATCAGCGGGTGCGAGACCTTCTTCTTCGGCAGCACCACGACGACGCCCTGCGCCTTGTCGGTGTTGTACTCACCCGGGCCGAGGTCGATCTTCCTGTCCTGGCCCGCGACCACGGTCTCGTAGTCCAGCCAGCCCAGCTGCAGCTTGTCCCAGGTACCGAAGTCCTGCGGCTCGCTGCCGATGCTGTTCGCGCCCTTCGCGCCGGCGCGGGACTGCGCCATCACGGTCCACCAGGCGACCGGGTCGGAACCGCCCGCGGTGTCGTAGTGGTCCGGCAGGCCGAGGTCGTGGCCGTACTCGTGCGCGAACACGCTCAGGCCGCCGTTCTCCGGCTGGATCGTGTAGTCGCCGACCCACAGGCCGGTGCCGCCGATCTGGCTGCCGCCGAGCTTGTTGCCGTCCGGGCCGGTCGTGCTGCCCGCGTAGTTGTACCAGCGGTGCGACCAGATCGCGTCCTCACCCTGCAGCTTGTCGCCGTCGGCCTGGTCGCCGCCGGAGTGCACGATCTGGAAGTGGTCGATGTACCCGTCCGGCTCGTTGAAGTCGCCGTCGTGGTCGTGGTCGTACCGGTCCCACTTGTCGTACGCCGCCAGCTCGGCCTTGATCTGCTCGTCGGTCTTGCCGGCCGCGTGCTGCGTCTCGACCCACGCGGTGATGCCGTCGCGGATCAGCGCCCAGGTGTTGCTGCAGACGTTGCCCGCGCACGGGTAACCGTTGCTGCGGCCGTAGCGAGCCTCGTTGTACGGCACCTTGACCCAGTCGGTCACCATGCCATCGACGCTGTACCGGCCGGACGACTGAGCCTCGTAGAAGGTCTTGACCGAGTCACCCCCGGTGCCGAAGTACAGGTTGCGGAAGTAGTCCGGCGAGTAGTCCGCCCGCCAGTTGGTGTGGTTGTCCTTGGTGCGGTCCGGCTCCGGGATCGCGTTGTGCAGCGGCCCCTCGAAGGTCGCCGGACCCGGAGTCGAGGCGCTGGTGTCCTGGTCCGGGTAGTTCGGGTGCCGCTGGTTGCCGAACTCGGCCAGGATCACGAAGATCTTGTCGGTCTTCTCCCGGGCCAGCTCGACGTAGTCCGGCTTGCCGGCAACGGCCGGCGCGATGGTCAGACCGTTCTTGTTCTTGACCGCCGGGGTGCTGGCCTCGCGGCCGACCTGGACGACGGTGCTGCCGCCGCGCTTGAAGGTCTTGGCCTCGCCGCTCAGGACGTCGGCCAGCCCCTCCTCACGCAGCGCGCGGCGCTTGGCCTCGTACGGGCTCAGGACCTCGTCGGCCGGGGTCTGCTCCGCGGTCGTGGTGGTGGCGGCGGCCTGGGTCTGCTGGACCGCCTGGGACGGCTGGGCGTTCAGGGCTGCCTGGCCGGTGCCCCACACCGCGGCCAGACCGAGCGCGCCGATGGCGGCCGCTCCCCGTGCGCGATTCAATCGCACGATCTCTCCTCCTCGGGAAACCGCCGCGGGGTCGGCGCGGCGAAATGTAGCGACGCCCCCGAGTGGGCTCTCGGAGGCGCAAGCGAAGCGACGATAAGCGACACGAAGCACCCGTGGAAGGCATCGCGCGCGGGTTAACCCCAAAGCCGTTCAGTTAGGGCGTTGGCCTCGGGGTCAAGGTCCGGTGGCGGTGATGATGTCGATGCTGATTGTGGCCTTGCGGCTGGGACTTCGGTGGTGTCCTTTTGCGCTGCTGGCGACGTATTTGGAGATCGCTCTTTTGACGACGCGTGGGTTGGTCCGCAGGCGCCGGGCGGGCATGAGGTGTCGGAGAACGGTCCGTCCGATGACACCGACGAGGTCAGCGACGGTGTCGGTGAGGACACCGGCGGCTTGTACGAGCTGGTCGCGCGCTGCGTGGAGGGCGACGGTGAAGCTGCCGCGATCGGCATCGAGGTCGGCCCGGCCGAGGGTGGCGTCGCTGATCGCGATGCGCAGCGCCTGGTAGGTGACGAGCAGGGCATAGATCTCCTGGTCCACGCCGGCAGGGGTGCGGGCGCGCAGCACCCGCCCGCCGAGGGTGGTGGACTTGAGCTCGAGGAACGTGGTCTCGATCTCCCAGCGTTCGTGATACAGCCGGACGATCTCGCTGGCCGGGCAGTCCGGATCGAGGATCGTGGTGATCAGCCGGTAGACCTCACTGCGTCGGCCGGCGCTGGTAGCGATGGTGATCTCGGCGGTGATGACCCGGACCTCGACTGGCCCGATCCGGGACACATACGAGCCATCAGGCAGGCGGGCGCAGACCGGGAGGGTGCGGTTGGCCTTGACCCGGACGAGCAGGTCCGCGCCGGTAGCGGCCACCGCGACGATCCAGGCGCGGACGGCGAAGTTGCGGTCGGCCAGCACGATCATCCCGCGGCGCAGCGCGCCGAGGAGATCCTGGGCGTAGGTGGTCTCACCGACCCGGTCGGTCCCGAACACCACGTCGATGATCGTGCGGGTGCCGCAGGCCACCACCGCGAGCAGCCGGACCATCGGGTAGCCGGTGCCGCCCTGATAGCCGCTGCCGCGCCGATAGACCGCCAGGTTCGCCGCGGTGTCCGGGCAACACATGATCGTGCCGTCGATCGCGGCGACCAGCCGACCGCGCCAGTACACGCCGGTCCTGCTCAGGCCTGCCGCCGGGCCGCGGACAAGGTCGAACAGCGCCCGCAGCGGCGCGACGCCGACCCGGCGCCGAGCCGCGGCCAACGCGCTCGGACCCGGGCAAGCCACGGCCAGCCCATCCAGCCCCGCAGTCATCCGCGCCCACACCTGCCCATAGCCGAGCTCGGTGAACAACCCCGCAGCCAGCAGCAGATACACCACGACCCGCGAGGGCAACACCCGCAGCCGCCGCTGCACAGAACGTGTCTCGGCCAACGCGGCATCGACCATCTCGAAGGGCACAATCCGGGTCAACTCGCCCAGATGACCCGGCGCGAACAGACCTCCAGCAACCGTGACAACACGCGTGATGACAGACTCAGCAGACAGCGGAGCTCCAGGGCATGAGGACGTCTTGGCCGACACCCCCTCCTACCCGGAGCTCCGCTGCCTCCCGCCACGACACGCCGCCCACCGCGATCTTGACAGTCGGCCGCACACGCTTAACTGAACGGCTTTGGGGTTAACCCTTGACCTTGCCCGGGCCCCGCCGAAGCCTCTCGTCAGTAGCCCCGCACCCGGCATCATCCGCCCGTTCCATAGGGTCGGTGCCGCGGGTTCGCACCGCGAGTCAGGTGCACACCCCGTCCGAGGTCGGTGCCAACCCTGTCAGCCGGCCGGTGCGGCACCGGCCGCCGCTCAGTCGGTCCAGCGCCGGCCCGTCAGCTCCTCGTACGTCGCGATGTAGCGTGCCCGGACGCCCTCGACCACGTCGGCGGGGATCTCCGGCCCGGGCGCGACCCGGTCCCAGTCGAGCGTCGACGACCAGTCGCGCAGGTACTGCTTGTCCATCGCCTCCTGGCGCCGGCCCGGTTTCCACTCGTCCAGGCGCCAGTAGCGTGACGAGTCCGGCGTGCACACCTCGTCCGCGACCACGAACTCGCCCTCCGGCGTGAGCCCGAACTCGAACTTGGTGTCGGCCAGGATCACGCCCCGCTCCTCGGCGATCCCGGCGGCCTTGGCATACAGCGCGAGTGTGGTGTCGCGCAGCTTCGCCGCGAGGTCCGCGCCGACCGCGGCGACCACCTCGTCGTACAGCATCGGGGTGTCGTGGCCCTCGCCCGGCGCGACCTTCGAGGTCGGGGTGAAGATCGGCCCGCCCGGGACCCGGTCGCCCTCGAGCAGCCCGGCCGGCAGCGGCACGCCGTACGCGGTGCCGTCTGCCTGGTAGCTGTCCCAACCCCCGCCGGCGAGATACCCGCGCGCGATGGACTCGACCTGTACGACGTCGACGCGGCGGCAGCGGATCGCGCGCCCGGCGAACTCCGCCGGTACGTCGGTCGCCGAGATCACGTGGTTCGGCACCACGCCGGCGAGCTGGTCGAACCACCACAGCGACAGGGCCGTCAGGATGCGGCCCTTGTCCGGGATCGGCGTCGGCAGCACCACGTCGTACACGCTGACCCGGTCGGACGCGACCAGCAGCAGCTCACCGTCACGGTCGCTGTAGACGTCCCGGACCTTGCCCGAGTGCACGAGTTCCACGCCGCACATCCTCCCATCCCGCGCTCAGCTGGACGCGCGACGGGTCGAGATCCTGTCGCCGAGCACGAAGCACATCGACCTGATGCTCAAGCGGTCCCGGTTCGAGGCAGCCGGCTGCCCGTCGTACTGGGTGGTCGATCCGGGCGAGCCGTCGATCACCGCGTGGGATCTGCGGGACGGCGCGTACGTCGAGGTCGGTCGCGCGACCGGCGAGGGCGAGCTCACGCTGACCCTGCCGTTCCCGGTCACGGTCCGGCCGAGCACGCTCGTGGTCTAGACGCGGTACACGCGGGTCGCCGTGCCGCCGAAGACGGCGTCGCGCTCGTCGTCGGTCAGGTGCTCGGTGAGCGTGTCGGCGGCGCCCAGCACCTCGTCGTACGACGCGGCCAGCAGGCACACCGGCCAGTCGGAGCCGAACATCACCCGGTCCGGCCCGAAGGCGTCGAGGACGACGTCGGTGAACGGCCGCAGGTCGTCGGTGGTCCAGGTCTGCCAGTCGGCCTCGGTGACCAGGCCGGACAGCTTGCAGGTGACGTTCGGGTACGACGCGAGCTCGCGCAGATCCGGCGCCCACGGTTCGAGCGTCCCGGCGGCGACGGGTGGTTTCGAGCAATGGTCCAGAACGAACGTCGCCTCAGGCAACGAGGCGACCGTCTCGATGGCGGCGGCGAGCTGGTGCGGCAGGGTCAGCAGGTCGTACACCAGACCCGCCTCGGCCACCGCCCGCAGCCCGCGTCGTACGTCGTCGCGGCACAGCCAGCGCGGGTCCGGCTCGCC
>DASXRB010000840.1:0-8286 GCA_036506875.1 Kribbellaceae bacterium
GCCGCCGGCAAGGTCTGGCTGGGCAGCCTGGACAGCAGCTGCCTAGCCTGGTTCCCGACTCCGTAGGGGGTGACCCCCTAGCCGATCCGCCAGGAGCGCTTCGAGAGGCCGTACCAGAAGCCGTCGACGACGCTCTCGCTCGTGGTGAGCTCGTCGGCGGCCGCGCCGAGGGTGACGAACAGCGGCGCGAAGTGCTCGGTGCGCGGGTGGGCGCGGCGGGCGTCCGGAGCCTTGTGCAGGAAGTCGAGCAGGGCGTCGACGTCGGCGCTCGCGAGGGCCTGCTCAGCCCAGTGGTCGAACTCGCTCGACCAGGACGGCGGCGTGTGGTCAGCCGCGCGGTGCATGTCGAGCTCGCTGAGGTTGTGGGTGGTGAAGCCGCTGCCGAGGAGGAGTACGCCCTGGTCGCGCAGCGGGGCGAGCCTGCGGCCGATCTCGAACAGCCCGGCCGGATCGAGGGTCGGCATGGAGATCTGCAGCACCGGGATGTCGGCCGCGGGATACATCTCCTTCAGCGGCACGTAGGCGCCGTGGTCGAGGCCGCGGTCCGGGACGTCGTGCACGGGATGGGCGGGGGAGCGCAGCAGCTTGCGGACCTGATCGGCGAGCTCCGGCGCGCCCGGCGCGTCGTACCGCACCTGGTAGTACTTCTGCGGGAAGCCCCAGAAGTCGTAGTACAGCGGCACGGTGGTCGTCGCCGCCAGGCTGAGCGGGGCAGCCTCCCAGTGTGCGGAGACCACCAGGATCGCCGTCGGCCGGCGGATCCCGGCCGCGACCGCGGCGAGCTCACCGGGCCAGATCGGGTCGTCGGCCAGCGGCGGCGCGCCGTGGCTCAGGTAGAGAACCGGGCTCGTGTCCATGGTGTCCTTCTCTCGCGGGCTCACGTCCGCTCCAGCCTACTTGAATACTCAACTATTCCCGCGGCGGACCCAGGCCGGCAGGGCGTACCAGAACAGCAGGAACAGCAGCACGATCGCGCTCACGAGCACGATCGCCGCGGCCCGGTTCAGGACGACGTCCAGGGCCAGCAGCAGGCCGCCGCCGATCGCGGCGAGCAGGAAGACCAGCCCGGCGATCGTGAGCACGCCGGCGATCGGGATCATCCGGTCCCGCACGCGCTGCTGGTAGGTGATGCGGTGGAACGCGACCGGCGCGAGGAACATGCCCATCGCGATCGCGGCGGCGACCAGGGTGGCGGCGAACACGGCGTGAGTGAACCGGTCGGCGGCGCGGAACGGCTGGGTGAACGCGATCGTGAGCAGGAACGCGAACAGGATCTGGGTCCCGGTCTGGGCCAGCCGCAGTTCCTGGAGCAGTTCCAGCCAGTGCCGGTCCAGGCGCGCGACGCTGTCCTCGTCGCGCTCGTACCGCTCCTCGCCGGGCATGACATCAACGGTACTCAGACCGCGCGGTTCACCCCGGGTACGGCGAAGGGCCCCGCACCGGCAGATGCGAGGCCCTTCGTGAGTGCTGAGCTGGGCTCAGAGCGGGCGGATGTTCTCCGCCTGCAGGCCCTTCTGGCCCTGGGTGATCTCGAACTCGACACGCTGGTTCTCGTCCAGCGTGCGGAAGCCCTGGGTCTGGATCGCCGAGTAGTGGGCGAACACGTCCGCACCGCCGTCGTCCGGGGTGATGAAGCCGAAGCCCTTGTCAGCGTTGAACCACTTGACAGTACCGACAGCCATTGTTGTCTTTCTCCTCGATGGGCTGCATCCGCGATCCACACCTCGTGAACCGCGTGTCGCCGAAAAGGCCCCGAACGACGGAACCGGCCTCTTGGCACAGCTTGTCTTGCGGGAGTCCAAACCTGCAACGCGATCACTGTAGCCGATAACGGGTCGCTGGGGGATGGGCGGGCACACCGCGTGTCACCGCGTGTGAGGTGCCTCCGGCAACAGTTCGGCGGGCACGCGCCGGGCCTGAGCGGCCGCGGGACATGTTCCGGTCCGCCGTCGATGAGTAGTGGTCGCCGTACCCACCGTGATGAGCTCGAACCGCGGGCCGCGGCGGTGGACACGGCGGCGCGGGCGCGGAATGGTGGTCTCACGCGGTGATGCGGAGGCGACGAGAGATGAGCGGGCCGCCCTTCTGGGATCGCGCCGACGCGGGCCGGCAGCTCGCGGCGCGCCTCGCCTCCGCGCGCGCCACCCGCGAGTTGCCCGAGATCTCGGGCAGCTCGCATCCGCCCGTGGTGGTGCTCGGGTTGCCGCGTGGCGGGGTGCCGGTGGCGGCCGAGGTGGCGAGCCGGCTGGGCGTGCCGCTGGACGTGCTGGTGATCCGCAAGGTCGGGGTGCCCTGGCAGCCGGAGCTCGCGGTCGGCGCGGTCGGCGAGGGCGGGGTCCGGGTGGTCAACCGGCAGATCCTGTACTCGACCGGCCTCACGGACGACGAGCTCGAGCAGCTGGTGGACCGGGCCGCGGCGGAGGTGGCCGAGCGGGTGGAGCGGTTCCGGACCGGCCGGGCGCCGGTCGAGCTGGCCGGGCAGGCGGTCGTGCTGGTGGACGACGGGATCGCGACCGGAGCGACGATGTGCGCGGCGGTGGACGTGGCGCGGGCGCGGGGTGCGGCGTCGGTGACGGTGGCGGTGCCGGTGGCGGCGATGCAGGCGATGGACCGGATCCGGAAGAGCGCCGACGAGGTGGTCAGCCTGGTGACGCCGTCGGACCTGCGCGGGGTCGGGCTGTGGTACCGCGACTTCACCCAGACCTCGGACCGTGAGGTGGCGGCACTGCTCGCGAACGCCGCCGCCGGGCCCGAGGAGGGCGGCGGGTCAACCGCGTAGGCAGGAGCGGGCCGCGGCCAGGGTGCGGCCGACGTACCCGGCGCCGAACAGGACGACGTGCACGAGCAGCGGGTGCAGCTGGTGCAGGGCGAGCCGGTCGCGCCAGCCGGCCGTCAGCGGCGCCTGCTCGTCGTACGCGCCGAGCACCCGGTCCAGCAGCGGCAGGCCGAACAGGGCGAGCATGGCGAGGTCGGTCTCGCGATGACCGCCGTGCGCGGCCGGGTCGACGAGGTGCACACCGGTGGTCGACCAGATGACGTTCCCGGCCCAGAGGTCGCCGTGCAGCCGGGCGGGAGCGCCGGCGCTGTCGTCGTACAAGCCGTCGACGAGGCGCGCGCAGACGGTGTCGAGGACGGTGGTCTCGGCGGGGCCGAGCAGGCCGCGGTCGCGGGCGGTGCGGATGTACGGCGCGAGCCGGAGGCCGGCGTAGAACTCGCCCCAGCGCAGCGCCGGTCCGTCGGCGTAGGCCAGCGGCGCGTCGCCGATGAAGCCGGGGCCGTCCCAGCCGTCCGGCGGGTAGCCGAACCCGGTCGCGCCGGCGGCGTGGGTGACCGCGAGCCGGCGGCCGAACTCCGCCGCGGCCGCGGCCGTCGGGCCGGTCTCAGCGAGCGTCGGGAGCACCAGCCGGCCGGGGGAGACCTCGAGCGGTTCGGCGACGGGCACGCCGCCCGGCACCCGCAGCCAGCGGAGCCCGGCCGCCTCGGCCTCGAAGAAGCCGGCCGGTGCGTCCGGCCGCCGCTTCACGAACGTCACGGGCAGCACTCAATCCAGCACGAACATGTACTCGTCCGGGTCGGCGTCCTCGGGCCGCTCATCCTCCGGGACCGGGGTGAAGCCGCACTTGGCCAGCACCCGCGCCGAGCCGCCGTTGTGCCGTGCGACGTACGCGTACAGCGGCCGGTCGGTGACGACCTCCAGGAACGCGGTCAGCGCCGCGGTCGCGATCCCGCGGCCCCAGTGCGCCCGGTCCACCCAGTACCCGAGCTCGCGGTCGCCGTCCTCGTCCACCCAGCTGACCAGGTCGCCGACCAGGACCCCGCCGGCCTCGATCGCCCGGGTGACCGAGGCGGGATCCGCCGCGGTCTTGCGGCGGTGCTCCAGGAACTCGTCCCACTCGCGGGACGCGAACCCGACCATCGCCGCCGCGATCGGGTCACGCTGGTTCTCGAACAGCAGGGGCAGGTCGTCCTCGGTGATCGGCCGCAGCCGCACGTCCACAGTCACAGCGCGACGCTACAACCGCCCACCGACAGTCGCCGCGGTGTTCGCCGGTCAGCTGTCCGCGAGCGCCTTGCGGATGCGCTTGTCCGAGACCGGGTACGCCGTGCCGAGGGTCTGCGCGAACAGGCTGACCCGCAGTTCCTCCAGCATCCAGCGCACCTCCCGCAGTGCCGGGCTGGGGTGCTTGCCGGGCGGTACGGCGGCCAGCCGGCGCTCGTACTCCTCGGTGAGCGTCTGCACGGTGTACGTCGCCTGCCGGTCCCGTGCGACGTTGCCGCCGACCTTGTCGAGCCGCTGCTCGATGCCCTTGAGGTAACGCACGACGTCGGGCAGCCGCGCCGCGCCCGTCTCGGTCACGAATCCGCGGTGCACCAGCCCCTCCAGCTGACCCCGGACGTCGGTCAGGACCGGCAGCAAAGCCGGGCTGGACGCCCGCGAGATCTGCCGGTCGACCGCTCGCGCCACGGCGAGGATGCGCTCGACCTGACCGAGGATCGCCAGCACGGTGCCGGCGAGGTCGGCCCGGACGGCATCGCGCAGCGCGTCGAAGCCGGCCCGGTCCCAGACCGGCGCGCCGTGCTGGTGCATGAGCGCGTCGACGGCGGCCGTGACGCAGTCGTCGAGCAGGTCCGGCACGTTGCGGTGCGGGTTGTGGGTGAGCGTCATCTTGGCCTGGTTGGACAGGGTGCGCTGCACGACGTCGACCACCGACGGCGTCGTCAGCAGGAGCAGCCGGCGGATGCCGCGCCAGGTCGCGTCGTACTGGTCCTGCTCGGTCTCCTGCAGCCGGATCGACACGCTGGTGCCGTCGTCGACGAGTGCGGGGTAGCCGGCCACGGTGAGGCCGCCGCGCTGCTCGGAGAACGACCGCGGCAGCTCGCCGAACGTCCAGCCGGTCAGGCCGGACCGCTCCAGACCGCTGACGGCCTTCGCGGCCACCGCGGAGATCGCCTTCCTGGTCCGCGGCTTGAGCCGCTGCTTCAGCTCGGCCAGGTTCTTGCTCTCGGCAACGGTCTTCCCGTGGTCGTCGACGACCCGGAACGTCATCCGCAGGTGGCCGGGGACCCGCGACCAGTCCCAGTCGGACTCGTCGATCACGGCCCCGCGCAGCGCGCGCAGCTCACGGGCGACCGCGGCGGTCAGTGAGCCGGCCGCCTCGCCGAGCCGCGGCAGCACCAGGCGGGCGTGGTCGGGAGCCGGTACGACGCCGCGCCGGACCTGTTTCGGGAGCGACTTGATCAGCGCCGTCACGAGCTCCTCGCGGAAGCCGGGCACGCTCCACTCGAACCCGTCCGGCTCGACCTGGTTCAGCACCAGCAGCGGGATGTGCACGGTCACGCCGTCCGCGTCGGCGCCCGGCTCGAACGCGTAGGTCAGGTCGAAGGTGAACCCGCCCTGCCGCCAGGTCAGCGGGTAGTCCCGCTCCCGCACCTCGTCGGCGTCCTCGCGGACCAGCAGCGACCGCTCGAAGTCCAGCAGATCCGGGTCGCGCTGCCGGGTTTTCTTCCACCAGGAGTCGAAGTGCCGGCCGGACACCACCTCACGCCCGATCCGCTCGTCATAGAAGGCGAACAGGGTCTCGTCGTCGACCAGCAGGTCGCGTCGCCGGGTGCGTTCTTCGAGCTCCTCGACCTCCTCGACGAGCTTGCGGTTGGCGTGGAAGAAGTGGTGCCGGGTGTCCCAGTCGCCGTCGACCAGGGCGTGCCGGATGAACAGCTCGCGGGCCAGCTCGGGCTCGATCCGGCCGTAGTTCACCTTGCGCCCGGCGACGATCGGCACGCCGTAGAGCGTGACCTTCTCGTACGCCATCACCGCGCCGGCCTTGCGTTCCCAGTGCGGCTCGGAGTAGCTGCGCTTGACCAGGTGCTCGGCGAGGCCCTCGGCCCACTCGGGCTCGATCCGGGCGTTCACCCGTGCCCACAGCTTCGAGGTCTCGACCAGCTCGGCGGCCATCACGAACTGCGGCGGCTTCTTGAACAGCGCCGAGCCGGGGAAGATCGCGAACCGGGCGTTGCGGGCGCCGATGTACTGGTGCTGGTTGGCCGGGTCCTTCATGCCGATGTGGCTGAGCAGGCCGGCGAGCAGCGAGACGTGCACGCGCTGCGGATCGGCCGGCCCCCCGGTGTTCAGCGTGACGCCGATCTGGGACGCCACCTGGCGCAGCTGCGCGTAGATGTCCTGCCACTCCCGCACCCGCAGGTAGTTGAGGTACTCGGCGCGGCACATCCGCCGGAACTGGTTCCCGGACAGCTCCTTCTGCTGCTGCTTGAGGTAGTTCCACAGGTTCAGGAAGCCGAGGAAGTCCGAGCCGGGGTCGCGGAACCGGGCGTGCTGCTGGGTCGCCTGCGCCTCCGCCTCGGCGGGCCGCTCGCGCGGGTCCTGGATCGACAGCGCGGCCGCGATCACCATCACCTCGCGCACGCAGCCGTTGCGGTCGGCCTCGACGATCATCCGGGCCAGCCGCGGGTCGACCGGCAGCTGCGCGAGCTGGCGGCCGACACCGGTGAGCCGCTTGCGCGGGTCGGCCTGGGTCTCGTCGAGCGCACCGAGCTCGACGAGCAGCTGGACGCCGTCCTTGACCGAGCGCTTGTCGGGCTCGTCGATGAACGGGAACGCGGCGATGTCGCCGAGCCCGATCGAGGTCATCTGCAGGATGACCGAGGCGAGGTTGGTGCGCAGGATCTCCGGGTCGGTGAACTCGGGCCGGTTCTCGAAGTCCTCCTCGCTGTACAGGCGGATGCAGATGCCGTCGCTGGTCCGGCCGCAGCGGCCCTTGCGCTGGTTCGCGCTGGCCTGGGAGACCGCCTCGATCGGCAGGTGCTGGACCTTCGTGCGGTGGCTGTAGCGGGAGATCCGCGCGGTGCCGGGGTCGACGACGTACTTGATCCCGGGAACCGTCAGCGAGGTCTCGGCGACGTTGGTGGCCAGCACGATCCGGCGTCCGGGGTGCCGCTGGAAGACGCGGTGCTGCTCGGCTGCGGACAGCCTGGCGTAGAGCGGCAGGATCTCGGTGTCGCGCAGGTTCTGCGCCCGCAGGGCGTCGGCGGTGTCGCGGATCTCGCGCTCGCCGGACAGGAAGACCAGCACGTCGCCCGGCGGCTCGTGGGCCAGCTCGTCGACGGCGTCCAGGATCGCCTGGGTCTGGTCCCGGTCCAGTGTCGACGGGTCGTCCGGGTCGACGACCGGCCGGTACCGGAGCTCGACAGGGTAGGTCCGCCCGGACACCTCGACGATCGGCGCCGGCGTCCCGTCCGCGGCCGCGAAGTGCTCCGCGAACCGCTCCGGGTCGATCGTCGCCGACGTGATCACGACCTTGAGGTCCGGGCGGCGCGGCAGCAGCTGCTTGAGGTAGCCGAGGATGAAGTCGATGTTCAGGCTGCGCTCGTGCGCCTCGTCCACGATCAGCGTGTCGTAGCGCAGCAGGTCCCGGTCCCGCTGCAGCTCGGCCAGCAGAATGCCGTCGGTCATCAGCTTGACCAGGGTGCGGTCGGAGACCTTGTCGGTGAACCGGACCGCATA
The DNA here is from genome assembly GCA_036506875.1 of Kribbellaceae bacterium. Lineage (GTDB taxonomy): Bacteria > Actinomycetota > Actinomycetes > Propionibacteriales > Kribbellaceae > DASRHY01. The sequence goes on from DASXRB010000840.1 coordinate 7,520, forward strand.
GCCCACCGCGCTGCCGAGATCGGTGCCGAGCTCCTCGGCGATCCGCTCCGCGACCGTGCGGGCGGCCAGCCGGCGGGGCTGGGTGTGCCCGATCATGCCCTGTACGCCGCGGCCGAGCTCCAGGCAGATCTTCGGGATCTGGGTGGTCTTTCCGGACCCGGTCTCACCGGCCACCACGACGACCTGGTGGTCCCGGATCGCCGCCGCGATGTCGTCCTTGAGCTGGCTGACCGGCAGCTGCTCCGGGTACTCGATCGCCGGCACGCTCGCGTGGCGCCGCTCCACGGTCCGCTCCGCCGCGGTGATCGCGTCGCCGAGGGAGACCAGCGTCGTACGACGTTTCTCCGCGGGGCGGATACCGCGTGCCCGCTCGAGCCGGCGGCCCAGCCGGTACCTGTCCGCCGCCGCCAGCGCGGGCAGGCGTCGCCGGAGCTCATCGAGCGTGGGGGAGTCAGACATACCGTCGCCAAGGATAGGCACCGGCGCCGCCGGGTCCGAACGGGTTTTCGGCGGGGCGTTATCGCGGCGGCGTCTCGCGCGCCGGGCGTCGCGGGGTGCGGAGCCCGAGGGTGCGCCGGCCGGCTTCGATCAGGTACCGGCGCAGGACGTCGTCGTCGAGGTCGAGCAGGGTCGGCCCGGCAGCGCCGGCGACGCCGGCCAGCACGAGGGCAGCCTTGACCAGCCCGGCCGGACCGGGTTCTACATCGGCGAGGAGCTTGACCTGGCGGTCGATCAGGGCGGCCAGGTCGTGGTGGGCGCGCAGCATG
>DASXRB010000841.1:0-2874 GCA_036506875.1 Kribbellaceae bacterium
CAGGCCGCCGTGAACAGCACACTCACCGCGCTGGTCGCGTCGGCGGTCGCGGTGGTCCTCGCCGCACCCGCCGCGTACGCGCTCAGCCGGGGCGGCTCGCGCGCCGGCCGGCCGCTGACGCTGCTGTTCGCCCTCGGCATCGGGGTGCCGACCCAGGTGATCCTGCTGCCGATCTTCCTGATGCTGTCGCGGCTGGACCTGATCGACAGCCTGGTCGGGCTGAGCCTGGCCTACGTCGGCACCGCGATGCCCTTCACGGTGTTCCTGCTGACCGGCTTCTTCCGGTCCCTGCCGGCCGAGCTGGAGGAGGCCGCGGCGCTCGACGGCGCCGGTGCGTGGCGCACGTTCCTGCAGATCGTGCTGCCGGTGGCCCGGTCGGGCGTCGTGACCGCGTTCGTCCTGCAGCTGATCGGCAACTGGAACGAGACCATGCTCGCCATCGTGCTGGTCCAGGAGCCCGGCAAGCAGACCCTGCCGGTGGCACTGCTCGGTTTCGTCCAGCAGCAGGAGTTCACGGGCACCAACTGGGGTGGCATGTTCGCCGGCGCCTGCGTCGTCGTCCTGCCCATGGTGGCCCTGTTCTGCTGGCTCGGCCGCCGGATCACCGAGGGCCTCACCGTCGGTGTCGGGAAGTAGCCGGATGAGGCGCGCGCTCACCACCGTGAGCTGAACGGTCGCCTAGACTGCCGGGCGTGCGCATCGTCATCGCCGAGGACCACGCCCTGCTCCGAGACGGCCTGATCCGGCTGCTGACGGCACACGACTTCGAGGTGGTCGAGGCGGTCGACAACGGACCCCGGCTGGTGCCCGCACTCGTCGAGCACCAGCCGGACGTCGCGGTCGTCGACGTGCGGCTCCCGCCCACCTTCACCGACGAGGGCCTGAAGGCCGCGATCGAGGCCCGGGAGAAGATCCCCGGCCTGCCCGTCCTGGTGCTGTCGCAGTACGTCGAGCAGCTTTACGCGCGCGAGCTGCTGGCCGGCGGCCCGACCGGCGGCGTCGGCTACCTGCTCAAGGACCGGGTCTCCAACGTGGCCCAGTTCGTCGAGTCGGTACGACGCGTCGCCGCCGGCGGCACCGCGATGGACCCGGAGGTGATCGCGCAGCTGCTCACCCGCGGCTCCCGCGACGAACCGATCCAGCGCCTGACGCCGCGCGAGTCCGAGGTGCTCGGCCTGATGGCCGAGGGCCGCTCGAACGCCGCCATCGCGAGCGCCCTGTTCATCACCGAGAAGGCCGTCAGCAAGCACACCAACAACATCTTCACCAAGCTCGACCTGGCCCCGTCCGAGGACGACAACCGCCGCGTCATGGCCGTCCTCGCCTATCTGTCCGCCCGCTGACCTGGCCTGGCCCGGCGGCCTGACGCGCGACCCTGACGACCATGCAGGCCTTGGCTGACGTCGACAACGAGCGGCTCGCCGCGCTCTGCGAGAAGTACGGAATCGCGGAGCTGGTGCTTTTCGGCTCTGCCGCGCGGAACGAACTCACGCCGGACAGCGACATCGACATGCTCTACGCTCTCCGGCCCGGGCGGCATCTCGGCTGGGAGATCGAGGATCTCGCGGACGAGTTGGCGAAGTTGCTAGGCCGGCCGGTCGATCTGGTCTCCCGCGCGGCGCTGCACGCTCGCCTACGCGACACCGTACTGGCTGAGACGCAGGCCCTCTATGCAGCGTGATGTCCTGCTCCTCGGCGAGCTGATCGAGGCCGCGGAACAGGCTCAGGAGCTCGTCGACGGCGTCACAGTCGAAGAACTCCAGTCGGACAGCCAGCGCCGCGGCAACCGCATCGTGCACGGTTACTGGTCGATCGATCTGGAAATCCTCCACACGACAGCGCGGCAACAACCGCCGGCCTTCGTGAAGGATGTCCGGCAGGTGCTCGCCGCGCTTTCGACCGACCGGCCCGGAGCTCAGCCGCTGTAGTCGCGGAAGCCGCGGCCGGTCTTGCGGCCGAGGTAGCCGGCGGTGACCAGGTGCTCCAGCAGCGGGGCCGGCGCGAAGCCGGGCTCGCGGAACTCCAGGTAGAGCGTGCGCTGGATCGCCAGCGACACGTCCAGGCCGACCACGTCGAGCAGCTCGAACGGGCCCATCGGCAGCCGGCAGCCGAGCTTCATCGCGGCGTCGATGTCGTCCACGTCGGCGTAGTGCGCCTCGAGCATCCGGACCGCGTCGTTCAGGTACGGGAACAGCAGCGCGTTCACGATGAACCCGGCCCGGTCGCCGCAGCGCACCGGGTGCTTGCCGACCGCCTCGGCGAACTCGACCGCGGTGTCGGCGACCTCCTGCGCGGTGGTGACGGTGCTGACGACCTCGACCAGCTTCATGATCGGGGCCGGGTTGAAGAAGTGCAGCCCGACCACGTCACCCGGTCGCTTCGTCGCCATCGCGAGGTCGACCACCGGCAGGCTGGACGTCGTGGTCGCCAGGATCGTGCCCGGCTTGCAGATCTCGTCGAAGGTCTCGAACAGCGCCTGCTTGACGCTGAGCTCCTCGACCACGGCCTCGATCACCAGGTCGACCGGCGCCAGGTCGTCCAGCCGCGAGGTGCCTTTGATCCGGGCGAGCGTCGCGTCGCGGTCCTCGGCGGACAGCTTGCCGCGCTGCACCGCCTTCTCCAGCGAGCGCTCCAGCCCGGCCCGCACCGCGAGGTACCCGGCGTGCGGGCCACCGGCGGCCATCGGTACCCCGAACCGCTGCGCCGAGCCGACCGCGATGTCCGCGCCGGCTCCATCAGCACCGCCCGGCGGCCGGAGCAGCGTCAACGCGAGCAGGTCGGCGGCGACGGTGACCAGGGCACCCCGGGCGTGCGCGGCGTCGACCAGCGCGCGGTGGTCGCGCACCGCCCCGGACGCGCCCGGGTACTGCAGGT
>DASXRB010000842.1:0-1908 GCA_036506875.1 Kribbellaceae bacterium
CAGATGACCAGCAGCGGGACGGGTACGGCGACCAGCCAGCCGGCGACGAGCACGGGCTTGCGGCCGTACCGCTCGGACCAGGTCCCGGCGAGGTAGTTGGTGCCCGCCTTGGCCAGGCCGAACGCGAGGATGTAGGTGAGCGCCGCGGTGTACGAGTCGAGCCCGAACACCTGGGTGGCGAGCAGCGGCAGGACGGTGCGCTCCTGGCCGAGCATGCCGCCGACGAGGGCGTTGACCGCCACCAGCAGGCTGAACTGGGCGAGGTTGGCGCGCAGTCCCAGAACAGGTCTCACGAACCCGTTTCCAGCCGCAGGTCGTTCGCCGCGGCCCAGTCCTCCGGCCCGCCGGTCAGGACCGCGACCTGGTTGAACCCACGCGCGGACAGCAGGCTGGCCGCGCCCATCGCGCGCTCACCGTGCCCGCACATGACCACCGTCGGGACGTCGGCGAGCCGGTCGATCTCGGCCGGCAGGTCGCCCAGCTCGATGTGCGTGGCACCGGCGACATGGCCGCCGCGGAACTCGTCGTCCTGCCGGACGTCGAGCACTCGCATGTCGCCGCGCGCCGCCCCGACCAGCGGCACCGAGGCTGTCGGCAGGCCCGCCGCGGACCAGGCGTCGATCCCGCCCGCGATCTCGCCGGCGATGTCGTCGTACCCGATCTTGGCGGCCTGCCACAGCACCTCGCCGGGATCCTGGTCCGGTTCCCGCAGCAGGACGAGCGGCCGGTCGTACGACGCGAGCCAGCCGAGCCAGCTGGCGAACGCGGGCCGCAGTGGTATCGACAACGCGCCGGCGGGGTGCGCGGCGGCGAACGACGGCACCGGGCGCACGTCGAGGATGGTCGCGCCGGCGGCCTGCGCGACGGCGGCCGCGGCGGGCGTCATCGGGGTGAGCTCGAGACGTCGAGGCAGCACGACGGGACCACGCCGGTTGGCCTCGCCGAGCCGGCGGAAGTACGACGGGAAGCTCCCGAGGCCGTCGACCAGCGCCGTGACGAACGCGTCCTCGCCGTCCGCGCGCAGCAGCGGGTTCGTGGCCCGCTCGGCGCCGATCGTGCTCGTGCGCCGGCCGCCGGCCGGTGCGGCACAGAACGAGCCGGGGCCGTGCGTCGGCCACACCGCGACCGCGTCGGGCAGCTCGAGCAGCCGCTGGATGGACCGGTACTGCGCCCGCGCCAGCTCCTCGGTGCGACCGGGGTCGACCAGGTCGGTGCGAGCGGCGGCTCCGATCAGCAGCGACCCGCCGGTGAAGACCCCGATCGGTTCGGCGCCGTCGAGCAGCAGGAACGACAGGTGCTCGTCAGTGTGCCCGGGCGTGCCCAGCGCCCGCAGCGTCAGCCCGCCGAGGTCGAGCTCGTCGCCGTCCCGCATCCCGGTGTGGTCGAACTCGCGCCGGCCGGCGGCCGACGCCACGATCGTGGCGCCGTGCGTCGCGGCGAGCTGGCGGACGCCGGACAGGAAGTCGGCGTGCAGGTGCGTGTCCGCGGCGTAGGCGATACGCAGCCCGCGCGAGGCGGTGACGTCGTCCACGGCCCGCAGGTCGCGGCTCGCGTCCACCGCCAGCGCGCGGCCGTCGCCGAGGTCCACCACGTACGCCGTGTTGCCGAGCCCTTCGTCGACCACCGGGACCACCCGGGGCAGCGCCTCGTGGCCGGCCGATGACGTCATGCACCCACCTCCGGGGACAATTCAAGGAAGTAGTTGAAGACTTGCCGCGACGCCCATCTTTGTCAAGGGAAGTCTTGAATAGGGGTCGATGGAGTCGCATGCTGAGACATGGCCGGATGCTGTGAGCCCGACGGCTACGACGCGACCTTCGACCACCGGTTCGCCCGGCGGCTGGCGCGACGGTACGGCAGGCGCGGGCTCAGCCGGCCGTCACGCGCGATCCTGTCGTTCCTGGCCGA
>DASXRB010000843.1:0-3847 GCA_036506875.1 Kribbellaceae bacterium
CGATCCGGATCCAGTGATACTGGACGTTCTGCCGGTCGGTGACGTCGGCGACGTCCCGGCCGAACTCGGTGCTGATTCCGGCGACCACCCGGAGCTGCTCGCTGGTGAGCCGACCACCGTCGATCCGGACCCGGAGCATGAAGTACCGGTCTTCCAGCTCCTCGGGTTCGAGCACGGCGGTCTTGCCGCCTGGGATGCCCTGGGCGCGCTGGGTGTAGAGGCCGAACCAGCGGAACCGGCCCCGCAGGTCGGCACCGTCGATCGAGTCGAATCCGCGGTGGGCGTAGATGTCGAGGATGCGCTGCTTCACCAGCAGGCCGTCGTTGTCGCGCTTGGTCCGCTCGTTGGGGTTGAGCGGCTCGCGGTAGCCGAGCGCCCACTGCCCCTGCGCACGGGGCGTGGACGGGCGACGGACAGGGCGGGGCGCGGGCGCGGGGGTCGGCGCAGCCATGCGGCGGGGTCCAATCGGACGGGCGACCTCGCGATGCCACCGGCAGCGGTGCCACCGGAGCGGGAGCCCCGACGGACCGGGGCGCCGGAAGGCGGGTGGAGGTCAGCGGTCGGACGAAACGGGGACGGGTCGGGGAGGAACCGTCAGGCCGGACAGGCGGCGCTGATCACCCGCTGCAGGTCAACGTGCAGGCGGGCCACCAAGAGCAGGTCGCCGGCGTTCGTCACGGAGCCAGTGTCGCACAGCGCCCGGGGGTGAAGCCACATTCTGGGACGCACTGTCCGGATGGTGGCCCAGGTCACGGTTGGCGGTCCCGGCGCGATGTGCGATTATCGTGAACATGTCCGCTGGCACCCGACTCATCGTGCGTCTGCATGTTGATTTGTTGCGTGTGTCCAGCGCGGTGTGTCAGCCGGCCTGATTTGCGGGCCGGCTCTTCTGCGACGACGACGTCGCCTTATGTGCTCGACCCGCGGGGCGCCAGCTCCTAGCGGGTCCATCTCTCCCGGCCCGTGCGGCGCCCCGGCACGATGCAGTCCGCTTGGTACCGAGTGCCCCCGCCCGTCGTCAGGAGATCTCCGCGATGTCGACTCCAGCTGCGACTGTCACACCCCTGCCCAGCACCCCCGTGACCAGGCAGAACATCGGCGGCAACCCGGTCGGTGCGACGGTCTGGCTGACCGGCCTGCCCAGCGCGGGCAAGACCACCGTCGCCCGCGCCGCCGCCGATCGGCTGCGCGCCGCCGGCCACCGGGTCGAGGTCCTCGACGGCGATGCGGTGCGCGAACACCTCTCCGCCGGCCTCGGATACTCCCGCGCCGACCGTGAGACGAACATCTCACGAATCGGCTTTGTCGCGGAATTGCTCGCGCGCAATGGGGTGTTGGTATTAGCCGCGGTCATCTCTCCGTACGAGGCGAGTCGGGCCGAAGTACGGGGTCGACATCAGCAAGACGGCGTTCCGTATCTTGAGGTGCACGTTGCGGCTCCACTACAGGTATGCAGCGCTCGTGACGTGAAGGGCCTGTATGCGCGACAGCGCTCCGGCGAGATCAGGGGGTTGACGGGGGTGGACGACGTCTACGAGGCGCCCAAGGCCCCGGACCTGGTGCTGCGTACCGAGTCGTTGGGCATTGACGAGTCGGTGGACCAGGTCCTGGCGCTACTCACCGAGAGGGGGCTGCTGTGACCCTGCCACGCGCGGTCAGCGGGCACGGCAACACCGGATGGCGGGCGTCCGAACGGAACCAGGACGCCGCCGCGGCCGGGCGAGGCACGGTCACAGACGTATACACCGCCGCCCGGTTGCGGGGGTCCGAGCAGAGCGAGGGTGTGCTGTGACCGCCGCCGTCACCACGCGATCAGAGTTTGCGTCGCTGACCGCGCTAGAGGATGAGTCCATCCATATCCTGCGGGAGATGGTCGGCACCTTTGAGCGCCCCGTGCTGCTGTTCAGCGGCGGCAAGGATTCGATCGTCATGCTGCGCCTCGCCGAAAAGGCATTCTGGCCCGGCCGCATTCCGTTTCCGCTCATGCACGTCGACACCGGTCATAACTTCGCCGAGGTGATCGAGTTCCGCGACCGCCGCGTCGCCGAGCTAGGCGTCGAGCTGGTCGTCGCCAGCGTCCAGGAGTCGATCGACACCGGGCGTGTCGTCGAGCGGCTGGGGCAGTCCCGCAACCCGCTCCAGACCGTCACCCTGCTCGACGGCATCACCCGGCACCGCTTCGACGCGGTGCTCGGCGGGGCCCGCCGCGACGAGGAGAAGGCGCGCGCCAAGGAGCGGGTCTTCTCCATCCGGGACGAGTTCGGCCAGTGGGATCCGCGGAACCAGCGTCCCGAACTGTGGGATCTCTACAACGGCCGGATCGCCCCCGGCGAACACGTCCGCATCTTCCCGCTCTCCAACTGGACCGAGCTGGACATCTGGCGCTACATCGCGCGCGAGCGGATCGAGGTGCCGGCCATCTACTACGCGCACCAGCGCCAGGTGATCGAGCGGGACGGCATGCTGCTCGGCGTCACCGAGTGGACCCAGCCGCGCCCAGGCGAGACCGTCCGCGTCGAGACCGTCCGGTACCGGACCGTCGGTGACGCCACCTGCACCGGCGCGATCCGCTCGGACGCGACGGACGTCGAGGCGGTGATCGCCGAGACCGCCACTACCCGGATCACCGAACGCGGCGCCACCCGCGCCGACGACCGCACCAGCGAAGCCGCCATGGAAGACCGTAAACGCGAAGGCTATTTCTAGTGGGCGGCCCGCCCAGGCACCACGCTCGCCGCGTTGTCGTCGGCTTGCGTGCAAAAGCACGCGGCGCCTCCTCCGCCTTGCGATCGCGGTACCTGGGCGGGCTCCAGGTTAGATCAAAGGCAAATCAAAAACTCAAGATCAAAGGCGTTTTAGAGCTACACCAGGGCAAGGCTCGGGCGCTCTGGTCTGCCAGCGGCGTGCAATTTCGTGAATATTGGTTGATGAGGCATGGATAAATGAGTGACTTGTTGCGGGTGGCCACGGCAGGCTCGGTCGATGATGGCAAGAGCACGCTGATCGGACGGCTGCTGCACGACTCGAAGAACATTTTCGCCGACCAGCTCGACGCGGTCGCCGACGCCTCGCGGCGGCGCGGCCTCGACGACACCGATCTCGCCCTCCTCACCGACGGGCTGCGCGCCGAACGCGAGCAGGGGATCACGATCGACGTGGCGTACCGCTACTTCGCCACCCCGAAGCGGACCTTCGTCCTCGCCGACACGCCCGGCCACGTGCAGTACACCCGGAACATGGTGACCGGCGCCTCCACCGCCGACGTGGCGGTGGTCCTCGTCGACGCCCGGCACGGACTGGTCGAGCAGTCGCACCGGCACGCGGCGGTCGCCGCGCTGCTCCACGTCGGCCACGTCGTGCTCGCCGTGAACAAGATGGACCTCGTCGACTTCGCCGAAGAGGTCTACGACGGCATCGTGGCCGACTTCGATATGCTCGCAAACTCGCTCGGCATCGCCTCGGTGACCGCGATCCCGCTCTCGGCGCTGCACGGCGACAACGTCGTCGAGCCGTCCGCGCGGCTCGGCTGGTACGCCGGTCCCACCCTGCTCGAACACCTGGAGACCGTGCCGGTACGCGACCGCAACGGCACCGTCGGCGCCCGGCTCCCGGTCCAGATGGTGATCCGTCCCCGGTCGGCGAGCCACCCCGACTACCGCGCGTACGCGGGCCGGGTCGCCGCCGGGGTCCTCCGCGTCGGCGATCAGGTCGTGGTGCTGCCGTCCGGGCGGCGCTCCAGCGTGGTCGGGATCGACACCCACGACGGGGAGCTCGACGAGGCCGGCACCGGTCGGTCGGTGGCGGTCCGGCTCGCCGACGACATCGACGTCGGCCGGGGCGACCTGCT
>DASXRB010000844.1:0-7631 GCA_036506875.1 Kribbellaceae bacterium
GATCTCCACGCTGGCGATCGAGGACCTGATCGACGAGCTCAAGGACCGGTTCACCGTCGTCATCGTCACGCACAACATGCAGCAGGCGGCGCGGGTCTCGGACCAGACGGCGTTCTTCAACCTGCCCGCCACCGGCAAGCCCGGCCGGTTGATCGAGATGGGCCCGACCAAGCAGATCTTCTCCAACCCGGCCGAGAAGGCGACGGAGGACTACATCACCGGTCGCTTCGGCTGATCCGTCATGCGTGGCGACCTGCCCGCGACCCGGTGGACCGATAACCTCCACGGAAGTCAGCGAACTTCGAAGAAGGGACCGTCGTGAGCGATCCGACGCCTCCGGGTTTCGACCCGAACAACCCCAACCAGCCGGGCCCGTACGGCCAGCAGCCGCCGGGGCAGCCGGGCCAGCCCGGCCAGTTCGGCCCGGGGCCGGGGCAGCCCCCGGGTCAGCCCGGGTTCGGGCAGGGGCCCGGCGGCTACGGCCAGATGCCCCCGCCGGGTGGCGGCTTCGGCTACAACGCGCCGACGCAGCAGCCCTCCAACACCCCGATGATCCTGTCGATCATCGGCATCGTCTGCTGGTTCTGCTGCAGCCCGGCCTCGATCGCCCTCGGTCTCGTTGCCCAGAGCAAGTACCGGCAGCAGAACCAGTCCGACACCCTCGCGAAGGTCGCGTGGATCGGCGGCATCGTGTTCTTCGCCCTCGGGATCATCTACTCGATCCAGAAGTACAGCTGACCCTAGAGGACGTTGCGTAGTACTCCGAACACGATCATCAGGATTCCGAAGCCGAGCGTCAGGGTGTTTTCGGCGCGGCTGCTCAGCCGCAGCCGGGGCGCCTTGACGATCCGGCACCGCTCCAGCGCCCAGGCCAGCAGCTGGTAGCCGACGGCAACGGCCACCAGCGGCCCGATCACCGTCATCGGAGCGTTGAAGTTCCAGGCGGCGCCGAGATCGCTGCGCAGCATCGCCGCCGCCATCCGGGTCGTCCCGCACAGCGGGCAGCTCAGGCCCGTCGTCTGCTTGAGCAGGCATGGAATGCCGATCCTGCCGCCGGACAGCTGGTAGGCCGCGGCCAGCCCCACGCCGCCCGCTCCGACGGCGGCGATCCCCAGCAGCCTGTCGTTCAGCGGCTCGACCGGCCCGTTCGGGCGCGACAGCACGCGGTGTGGTCGCCACTGCGGCGCCTGCACACTCATGCCGCAACCGTAACCGGTCGACCGGTCCGTCTTCGCACCTTCGGCCCCGTGAAGTCGCTAGGGTGACGACCGACCGGCCCGCTGCGGCCGGGCGTCCCTCGAGTTCCGTTGCCCGCTTTCCGAGAAGGAACCGCTGTGAGCGATCCGAACAACCCCAACCAGCCGAACCCGTACGGACCGCCGGGACAGTACGGCGGGCCCCAGGACGCGCCGGGCGGGAGCCCGTACGGCGGCCAACCCGGATACGGCGGCGGCCCCGGCCGGCCCGGCTACGGCGGCCCCGGCCAACCGGGCCAACCCGGCTACGGCGGCGCGGGTCAGCCCCCCGGCTTGCCCGGCTACGGCGGCCCGCCCCAGCCCGGCTTCGGCGGCCCTCCCCAGCCCGGCTTCGGTCAGCCCAATCCGTACACCGGTCCCGGCGGGCCGGCACCGTACGCCGCCCCCTACAGCGGCTTCGGCTACGGCGCCGCGGCGACCCCCGGTGAGCACGCCACCTGGCTGCTACGGGTCGGCGCCCGCCTGATCGACGGCCTGGTCATGTACGTCCCGTTCGTGCTCTGCTACATCGTCTTCGGCGCCACGATGGACTACCAGACCGGCGACTCGAACCCGCTCGGCGTCGCCGTCCTGATCATCGGCTCGCTCGCCACCCTCGGCCTGTGGATCTGGAACCGCGGCATCAAACAGGGTTCCACCGGCCAGAGCATCGGCAAGAAGGTGGTCGGCATCCGGCTCGTCGGCGCCGACAGCTACCAGGCCGTCGGCACCGGCAAGGCCATCCTGCGCGACATCCTCGGCTACATCCTGGACAACTGCATGCTCAACCTGCTGTGGCCGCTGTGGGACCAGCGGCGGCAGACGTGGACCGACAAGATCATCGACACCTACGTCGTCAAGGCCTGACCGATCCAGCGCGAAGGCCCCGCCCCCCTCCTCCGTTCATTCGTCGCATCTTGTGGTTGCTGTGGAAAACCCGGCCACCTGACCGCCGGCGCTCACCTGACCGGTTTTCCCACAGCAACCACAAGATGCGACGAATGAACGGCAAAAGGAGGGGGTCAGTCCGTGATCGGCAGGTAGACCTTGTTGTCGTTGGCGGCGAAGGTCTCCGACATCTCCTGCATGCCGGCGTCGATCGCCTCCTCGGAGGTCAGGCCGCGCTCCTCGGCGTACTTGCGGATGTCCGCGGTGATCCGCATCGAGCAGAACTTCGGCCCGCACATCGAGCAGAAGTGCGCGGTCTTCGCGGGCTGCGCCGGCAGCGTCTCGTCGTGGTACGAGCGCGCGGTGTCCGGGTCCAGCGAGAGATTGAACTGGTCCTCCCAGCGGAACTCGAACCGGGCTCGCGACAGCGCGTCGTCCCAGTCCTGCGCGCCCGGGTGGCCCTTGGCCAGGTCGGCGGAGTGCGCGGCGATCTTGTACGTGATCACGCCGGTCTTGACGTCGTCGCGGTTCGGCAGGCCCAGGTGCTCCTTGGGCGTGACGTAGCAGAGCATCGCCGTACCGTGCCAGCCGATCTGCGCGGCGCCGATCGCGGAGGTGATGTGGTCGTAGGCCGGCGCCACGTCGGTCGCCAGCGGGCCGAGGGTGTAGAACGGCGCCTCGCCGCAGACCTCCTCCTCGAGCCGGACGTTCTCGGCGATCTTGTGCATCGGCACGTGGCCCGGGCCCTCGATCATCACCTGGACGTCGTGCTCCCAGGCGATCTTCGTCAGCTCGCCCAGCGTGCGGAGCTCGGCGAACTGCGCCTCGTCGTTCGCGTCCGCGATGCTGCCCGGACGGAGGCCGTCGCCGAGCGAGAAGGTCACGTCGTACCGCCCGAGGATCTCGCAGAGCTCGGGGAAGTTCGTGTAGAGGAAGGACTCCTGGTGGTGCGCCAGGCACCACGCGGCCATGATCGAGCCGCCGCGCGACACGATGCCGGTGATCCGCTTCGCGGTCAGCGGGACGTACCGCAGCAGCACGCCGGCGTGCACGGTCATGTAGTCCACGCCCTGCTCGCACTGCTCGATCACGGTGTCGCGGAACACCTCCCAGGACAGCGCGGCCGGGTCGCCGTTCACCTTCTCCAGCGCCTGGTACAGCGGCACCGTGCCGATCGGCACCGGCGAGTTGCGCAGGATCCACTCGCGGGTCTCGTGGATGTTCTTGCCGGTGGACAGGTCCATCACCGTGTCCGCGCCCCAGCGGGTCGCCCAGACCAGCTTCTCGACCTCCTCCTCGATGGAGGACGTGACGGCCGAGTTGCCGATGTTGGCGTTCACCTTCACCAGGAACTTCTTGCCGATGATCATCGGCTCGGACTCGGGGTGGTTCCGGTTGGCCGGGATAACCGCGCGGCCGCGCGCCACCTCGGACCGCACCAGCTCGGCGTCGACGCCCTCGCGCGCGGCGATGAACCGCATCTCCTCGGTGATCCGGCCGGCCTTCGCGTGCGCCATCTGGGTGGCGTGCTCGCGGCCCTCGACCCAGTCCTGCCGCAGCTTCGGCAGGCCCTGCTGGACGTCGATCTTCGCGTCGGCGTCGGTGTACGGACCGGAGGTGTCGTACAGGTCGAAGTGCTCGCCGTTGGTCAGGTTCACCCTGCGCACGGGGACCCGGATCCCGTCGTGCTCGCGGTACACCTTCTGCGAGCCGGAGATCGGCCCGGTGGTCACGGTTGGCTGGATGCTCACGCTTGCTCCCTACGCCGGCATTACCCGGTCAGGTTCGTGCGGTCGGCGGCGCCGGCCCGTCTGCCCATTCACCAAGGACTGGCCAGCCGCCCTCTCAGCCCGCTACAGCGCGAGCTCCCGCGATCTTCGGTTGTCCGCGCCACCTTAACGGGCCGCCCGCCACCCCCGCCCCCGGCCTCGTGTCCGGGTCACGTCGTCACCTGTCCTAAGCGGGCCAGCTCGTCGGGCCAGGGGGCCAGGCGGGACTTCTTGACGTTCTCGCGGACGGCCCAGGCGAGGTCGGGGTCGCCGGTGGCGGCCATCGCGTGGAGCAGGGTGAAGTCGCCGGTGGCGGCGACGGCGACGCTGACGGTGAAGCCGAGTGCCTGGCGGAGCACCCGGACGGATTCCGTACGACGCTCCGCCGCGGGGACGGCGTGCAACCGGTCCACGGCCCGGTGCTGTACCTCCAGTGCGGACTTCGCGTGCTTGTGCTTCTTCAGCAGCGGCGGCTCGGCCACGGCGGCGGCCGCGGCGCGGACGACGAGCAGGTCCTCGTCCTCGGCCCAGCCGAGCAGTACGGCGACCGTGCCGTCCCAGTCGGCGCGCAGCATCCGCTGCAGAGCGAGCGTGACGGCCTCGCGGACCCGCCAGCGGGGGTCCGACGCCGCCCGGTACAACCGGTTGTCGGCCTCGTCGAACCGGTCCGGCCCCGTCATCGCCAGCGCGCCGTACGCGACCGCGGCGGCGCACGGCAGGATCACCCGCGGCTCGTCGCCCGGCGCCTGTGCCGGCGTCAGCGCGAGCCAGCGGGCCAGGACGGGCTCGAGCCAGCCGGCCGGGGCGTTCGTCGTACCCGGCAATGTGCCGGCCGCGGACGCCTCACCCGCGACGGAAGCGGCCGCGGCGTCGGCGAGGGCGCCGACCAGCGCGAGGTTGAGGCGCGGGCCGGGCAGGCCGCTGTGCGCCGCCAGGTAGTCCTCGACCGTGGCGGCGTCGGCCGAGGCCAGGGCGGCGTCGAGACCCGGGTCCACGCCGACAAAGGTAGGCCGCGGCCGTGGCGCTGGGCTACGGTTCGCGCATGCGCGACATCGTGTACCCGCCGGTCATCGTGACCGCGAAGGCGGCTTTCAAGCTGCTCGACCTGCGGTTCCAGCTGTCCGGGACCGAGCACGTGCCGCGCAGCGGCGGCGCGGTGATCGCGCTCAACCACATCAGCTACGTGGACTTCGTGCTGGGCGGGTTCGGGGCGCTGCCGAGCAAGCGCTTGGTGCGGTTCATGGCGAAGGAGTCGCTGTTCCGGCACAGCGTGTCGGGGCCGCTGATGCGGGCCATGCACCACATCGCGGTCGACCGCGGCGCCGGCGCCGCGTCGTACGCCGAAGCCGTCCGCTACCTGCGCGACGGCGAGCTGGTCGGGGTCTTCCCGGAGGCGACGATCAGCCGGTCGTTCGAGCTGAAGGAGTTCAAGACCGGCGCGGTGCGGATGGCCGCCGAGGCCGGGGTGCCGGTCATCCCGCTGGTGCTGTGGGGCACGCAGCGGCTCTACACGAAGGACCACCCGCGCGACTTCTCCCGCGGCAAGACGATCGCGATCACCGTCGGCGAGCCGATGACGGTCACCGCCGCCGACGACCCGGCCGAGGCCACCGCGACCCTACGCGACACCATGGCGGCGATGCTCGACCGCACCATCGAGGCGTACCCGGCCGGTGAGCAGCCACCCGGCTCCTGGTGGCTCCCCGCGTCGTACGGCGGCTCCGCACCCACCCCCGACCGCGCCGAGGAGCTCGACGCCGACGAGAAAGCCCGCCGCGGCGCCACGTCGTAGGGCCTACTCCAGGGCCAGGTGGGCGAGGCTGTAGGTGAGGGCGGCTACCGTGCCGGCGGCGGGGATGGTGAGGATCCAGGCCATCACGATGCTGCCGGCCACGCCCCAGCGGACCGCGGAGATGCGCTTGGTGGCGCCGGCGCCCATCACGGCGGACGTGATCGTGTGGGTGGTCGAGACCGGCGCCTCGAAGCCGATCGCCATCACGTAGAGCACGGCGGCCGCGGTGGCCTCGGAGGCGAACCCGCGAGCCGGGTCGAGGTGGATGATACGGCGACCCAGCGTGCGCATGATGCGCCAGCCGCCGGAGTAGGTGCCGAGCGAGATCGCCGTGGCGGCCAGGACGATCACCCAGACCGGGATCCCGTCGCTCTTCGACAGATGGCCGGAGGTGACCAGGGCCAGGAAGATCACGCCCATCGTCTTCTGCGCGTCCTGCAGGCCGTGACCGAGCGCCATCGCGGCGGCCGACAGCGTCTGCGCCAGCCGGAACCCGCGGGTCACCCGGCCGGGGTTGCGGCGCCGGAAGATCCACAGGATCGCGAGCATCAGCAGGAACGAGACGCCGAACCCGATGGCCGGCGAGAGCACCATCGGGATCACCACCTTCTCGACGATGCCGTGCCACAGCACCACGCTGGACGACGCGAGGCCGGCGCCGACCAGGCCGCCGATCAGGGCGTGCGAGGACGAGGACGGCAGGCCGAAGTACCAGGTGATGAGGTTCCACGAGATCGCGCCGACCAGCGCGGACAGCACGATCACCAGGCCGTGCGTGCCGGACGGCGCGGAGATGATGCCCTTGCCGACGGTGCCCGCGACCTTGGTGCCGAGGAAGGCGCCGACGAAGTTCATCGCGGCGGCCAGCAACAGTGCGATCCGCGGGGTCAGCGCCCGGGTGGACACCGACGTCGCGATCGCGTTCGCGGCGTCGTGGAACCCGTTCGTGTAGTCGAAGACCAGCGCGACCGCGATGACCGCGATGACCAAGGAGAGCTCCAACGCTCAGCCTTCCTTGACCGCGATCTGCTCGATCGTGTTCGCGACCCGCTCCAGCGCGTCGATGGCGGCCTCCAGCGAGTCGACGACCGCATTCACCTTCATGACAGTGAGCGCGTCGACGTCACCGCCGAACAACTTGGCGATGATCCGCCGGTAGACCTGGTCGCCGGTGTTCTCCAGCCGGTTGATCTCGATCCAGTACTCCGACAGGTCCTTCATCGTGCGCAGCCGCGGCATCGCCTCAGCCGTCAGCGCGGTGGCGCGCTGCAGCACCTCGATCTGCTCGGCGACCTCCTCGGGGAGGGTGCCGAGCTGGAAGAGGTTGACCGAGTCGACGGCCTCCTCCATGAAGTCCATGACGTCGTCGAGGTCCGACGCCAGCCGGTAGATGTCCTCCCGGTCGAACGGCGTCACGAACGTCGAGTTCACCCGGCGGATGATCTCGTGGGTGGTCTCGTCCGCGGCGTGCTCGGCGTCCTTCATCTGCTCGGCGACGCCCATCCGGCCGCTGACCGGCGAGGCGCCCGCGGCCCCGGCGATGCTGCCGAGCATCTCGGCCAGCAGCCGCGCACCGAGCACCAGATGGTTGGCGGACTCGGTGAGCAGGTCGTAGAACGTCGGGTCGTTCGGACGCAGACGTAACGGCACGTCAAACTCCGGGTGAATGAGATGTTAAGCCGTGAACATGGTAGGCGGTCGCCGCTCGCCCTGAGGCACACTCCGGCGCGGGCGTGAGTCGCGTCACGTCCCCCCGGGCGCCGGTCAGTGGGTCAGGACGACGTAGAGATCGGCCAGGCCGACCGCCACGACCAACCCGGTCACCAGCCGGATCGAGACCACCGAGCTGAGCGAACCCGGCTTTATCGTGCCACGGTAGGCGGCGCTGACGGTCGCCCAGAACCCGAGGGCGAGTACGACCATCACCACGCCGAGCACGAACCGCAG
>DASXRB010000845.1:0-5257 GCA_036506875.1 Kribbellaceae bacterium
GTGTCCACCCGGACATCGCCGGGCCGCCACCGCTGTTCCGTCGGAGCGCGCGGGCGCGGCGATTGCTTTGCAGGTGCGGCGGGCGTCATAGTGACGGCTGGGCAGCCCGGGAGGGAAGCGGATGCAGATCGACGGGATCACGTTCGTGGGTACCAGGACCGAGGCACGACTCGAGATGGTCAGGTTCGTCCGCGACGTGCTGGGACTCGCGCCGGTGCGGGTCGATGGGATCGATGCCGAGGTGTTCGCCATGCCGGATGGTTCTTCGTTCGCGGTCACGTCGCCGGACCGGCCGGACGACACCGAGCGCACCGTCGGGTTTCTCGTCGCCGACATCGCAGAGGCGGCGCGGGAGCTGCGGGCCGCCGGGGTCGTGACGGACGGCGAGGTCGCCTCCAGCGCCAGGCAGCGCTACCTGCACTTCCGCGCACCGGACGGCCATCTGTACGAGATGGTGGAGGAGATCGACTGAGCCGTGCTCGCCGGCGAGGCAGTCCTTGCGCGCATCGCGCTCGTCGCGACAGCCGTCCACGTGCTCGACGACTCGTTCGTTCAACCCGAGCGGGGAACGTCGGCGGGCGACCATCTCGTCAGTGGGCTGGTACCAACGTTCGTGCTCGGTGTCGAGGCCTGGGGATATCCGCGGCTGCGCCCCGGCGCTCGAGCGACGATGGCGCTGATGCTCGGCCTGTTCGGTATGGTCGCCGGCGCGGTCGAAGGCGGCTACCACCTGGTCACCGGCGGTCTGTCGGGCGACGATTACACCGGCCTGCTCGCGTTTGCCGGCGGGCTCCTGCTGGTGGCGGTGGGCGTGGTCGTGCTGTGGAGGTCGAGGCGGTCGGACGACACGCGCCGACGGAGGTATGTGCGCCGATCGGTGGTCGGTGTAGCGGCTGCCCTCGTCGCCTTCGAGATTGCGATACCCGTCCTGTTCGCCTACGGCTATACGCACGTCGGCCGCTCCTCCGTGCCCGAAGCGCAGCTGGGTGTCAGCTACGAAGACGTGACGTTCGTGACCAGCGACGGGCTGCGGCTCGCCGGCTGGTACGTGCCATCGAAGAACCGCGCCGCGATCATCGCTCTCCCGGCGAGGGGGCGCAGCGGGCCGCAGGAGCATGTGCGCATGCTCGCCCGCCATGGCTACGGCGTCTTGATCTTCGACCCGCGCGGCACCGGCCAGAGCCAGGGTGACCCTTACCGCTGGGGCGGCGAGAAGGATGTGAAGGCAGCACTGGCCTTCCTCCGCAGCCGCCCCGACGTCGATCCGGAGCGCATCGGTGGGCTAGGTCTGTCGCTCGGCGGCGAGCTGATGCTGCAGACGGCAGCGGAGACGACGGCGCTCCAGGCGGTCGTGTCCGAAGGCGCGGGAATCCGCTCGATCCGCGAGCAGCTGGACAAGCCCGGCGCACGAAAGTGGCTCTCGGTTCCGACCTGGGTCACGCTCACGGCGGCGATCGCGGTCTTCTCCAACCACGCGCCGCCGCCCGACCTGAACGGGCTGGTGGCCCGAATCTCGCCCCGACCGGTGTTTCTCATCTACTCGGGGCACCCTGTCGGCGGAGAGGAGTTGAACGCGACCTTCTACGCGTCGGCCGGTCAGCCCCGGACGCTGTGGCGGATCGCCGACGCCGGCCACACCGACGGCTTCGAGCGACACCCGGCGGAGTACGAGCGGCGAGTGATCGCTTTCTTCGACAACGCCTTGCTACAGGCGAACTGAACGACCGACGGGGACGCTGAGGGGTGGATCCGCTCGACGCGGGTCCACCCTCAGCGCGTTGCCCGGCGAGGCCGGGCGTTCAGGTCGGGGTCAGGGTGTCGGGATCGTCCACAGACCTCGGCCGTGCGTCGCGGCGATGATGTAGTCGCCGTCGGGGCTCAGCTGCAGGTCGTTCGTCGACGCGTGCGGCAGACCGGTGCCGAAGCTGGACCAGGTCGTACCCGCACCCTGGCCGGCGCCGGCGATGAAGACACCGATGTCGGTGCCGACCACGAGCTTCCCGCTGGCGGTCAGGACCAGGTCGTCCCCAGGTGCGTCCGGCAGCGCCGTCGCGCCGGAGCCGCTGATGTCGGTCCAGGTCTGGCCGCCGTTCGTGGTCTCGAAGACGTGGCCCTCACCCGCGGAGAACGTGCCCGTCCAGCGCCGGGAGAAGCCGTTGAAGACGACGTACGCGTGTGCCGGGTTCGCCGGGTCCACGGTCAGGCCCTGGATGAACCGGTTCGGGAACGCCGGTGCCGGCAGGGTCAGCTGGTGCACCGTGCCGCCGTAGTTGGTCAGGATTCCGCGAGCGAAGCCGGCGGCGTTGCACGGGCCGCACCACGCCGCGTACCAGGTGCCCTGGGCGATGCCGATCTGGGTGATCGAGCGGCCAGCTCCCGTGTCCCCGACGATGACCCAGTCGCACGCCTTGGCTCCGCAGTGGGTGTCCCAGCCCTTGTTCTGGTTGTCCCACACGTACCGTCCGCCGGCCACCCAGTGCGTCACCGGGGCGGTGTCGGCTTCGAACGGCGCGATGAAGCGCGGAGTCGGGTCGCAGGGGCTGGGCGTGTAGGTGAAGGCCGAGCACGAGGGCGAGATCTCGCGGTACGACGGCGTCGTGCCGTCCGACCGCCCGCCGTTCGTCGTCAGTGCCATGTCCAGACCGACGTACTCGTTCACCGCTCGATCGCCGTTCGCGTGGTCGACGATGTTGTCACCGCCGTCGCCGCCGAAGGGGGAGACCATGACACCGGCACCGGGCGTGAGCAACGAGACGCCGTTGTCCTGCAGACCGCCCCAGATGGCGTCACCACCCGCGACCTTGCCTGCTTCGGCGTAGTAGTACTGCAGGGTCCGGTAGCCGTTGTTGAGGTCGGTCCACTCCGTTCCGGTGTGCGTGTGCACGGCCAGCGAGCGGCTGTAGACACCGCCGTCGTTGCCGATGTAGACACGGCCCGCCGCGGAGTCGATGGCGATCGCGTGCTGGTCGGGGTGCGGCGTCTTCCCGCAGCTGTCGAGGCCGTTCGCCGCGCACGGCAGGCTGAAGTTCCAGTACGGGCCGATCGCGGTCCACGACGTACCGCCGTTCGTGGTCTCGAAGGACTCCTCGAGGCCGAGGTAGACGTGGTTCGCATCGGCCGGGTCGACGGCGAGGAACTGGTTGTACCAGGCCTGAACCCCGGGGTGGAAGCCAAGCCCCAGCTTCAAGGCCGATCCCGAGTTGGCCAGGTTCCGCCACTCGGCGATGGTGTTGTAGGGCCCCGCCGGGTTGCCGTTCGGCGAGACGAAGACGCCCATCAGCACGGTGCCGCCGAAGTCGGTCTTCGCGTGGTTGAACATCGACGCCGACTGGACGAGCGCATACAGCTTCGAGCCGTTGGCGGAGTAGGCCAGCGTCGTACGGCCGAGGTCGCTGTCGTTCAGCGAGCCGGCGACGCCGAACCGGCTGAATGTCTGCCCGGAGTTGGTGGACAGGTAGAAGCCGTTGCAGATCGATCCCGCCCGCCATCCGACCACCGCGATCACCTGCTGGCCGCTGGTGCCCGGCCGGACCACCACGTCGCTGATGTAGCGGGTGTCCGGTGTCGCTCCCGCCTGCGGACACGGATCGGGATACAGCACACGCGTCCACGGGGTGGTGAGCGACGCGCTCAGGGAGCGACGGAAAAGACCCTTGCTGGTCGCCGCGTAGACGTGACCGGTGCCGTCGAAGACGATCCGGCGGACCAGGGTGTTCTGCAGCTCGTCACCGCCGACGCGGGAGAAGTTGGCGCCGCCGTCGGTGGAGAGCAGCACACCGGTGCCCGCATAGGAGTCCGAGCTGGTGTTGGCCTCGCCGGTGCCGACCCACACGTTGTGGTTGTTGACCTTGATGTCACCGATCGAAAGCGTGGGTGCGTCGTCGAAAAGCGGGGTCCAGGTGCCGCCGGCGCGCTTCCACACGCCGCCGTCGGCGCTGCCCGCGTACAGGATGGTGCCGTCCAGTGCCAGCGTGGTCGTCCGGCCGCCGACGAGTCCGGCGCCGCCGCCGGAGTTCGACCAGACCGGGTCGCGGTAGCCCAGGGCGTCGCTGTCGTAGGGCTTCGACGTGATCTCGCTCCACGGTCCCCCGACGACCGGGAGGTTCCGCGCGGCCGCGTAAGCGCCGATGAAGGCTGCCGCGTCCACCTCGTCCGCGGGAGCCGTGCGGGCCTCGGCGTACTGCTGTGCCCCCTCCAGCACTTCGAACCTGCCCTCGGCCGCCTCGGTCAGATCCCGCTCACCCGAGCGGCCGCCGCCAGAACCGGCGGCCATGCCCGGAGTGGCTGCGGCCACCGCGGCAAGCCCCACGATGGACAGAATGGCCACACGTCTACGAAAACCCGGCACCCTCATAACCCCTCCTCGTCGAGGGTGTGCGCCCCGAGCCGCACAACGAGCCGAACAATTGGTTCGACGCTAAGACGGTGGTATGGGACGGTCAAGCAGCGGCGAGCCGGGTGCCGTCCGCTGGGTACCAGAGCTGTTTCGCCGTTGGCTCCCTACGCGTCCCGCACGCGGAACAGCACCAGGCCCGCCGCGACCGCTCCCACGGCGTACAAGGCAAGGACGCCGAGTCCGGACCACGGGGAGATGGGCAGGGCGTCCAGGCGCAGCGTGGCCTGGATCGACAGGCCGGCGGTCATCGGCGACACCTTCTCGATCCACCACCGTGGTGACGATCGTCGCCTTCGCGGCCAGTACGACGAACCGGCGCGGGCAGGCCGCGACCGTGGTCCGGATCATCGCGGCGTCGTACTCCGCGGTGACGGCGAGCACGGCCAGCACGATCACCGCGGCCTGGCCGAGAGCACTCGTGGACCTCGACCGTGTTCGCCTCCATGGCACGTGACGCTACGGGCCCGCGGATCCTGATGCTGACCACGTTCGACCTCGATGAGCACGTGTACGACGCGCTCGCCGCCGGCGCCGGCGGGTTCCTGCTGAAGGACGTGACCGCCGAACGCCTCTTCGACGCGGTCCGCGTGATCGCGTCCGGCGGTGGACTGCTCGCGCCGGCGGTGACCCGGCGGCTGATCTCGGAGTTCGCCCGGCTCCGTCCGCGCGACCCGGCCAGAACCGTTGCTCTCGGCAACCTCACACCCGCGAGACCGAGGTGCTCGGCCTCATCGCCGAGGGCTTGGCGCGACCGCACCCAGGCCGTGATCGCCGCCTACGAGTCCGGCCTCGTCGTCCCCGGGAGGTCAGCTTGAGCGGTTCCCCAGGCGCCGGAGCGCCGGTACTCGGTCAGCAGTGCAA
>DASXRB010000846.1:0-3358 GCA_036506875.1 Kribbellaceae bacterium
CTGGCAAGACGCCGGGGTGTGGGACGAGCTGCATCAGCGGGTGCTGGATCGGCTCGGGCAGCGCGGCCTGCTCGACTGGTCGCGAGCGGCCCTGGACTCAGTGAGCGTCCGGGCCAAAAGGGGGTGAGCTGACCAACCCCACAGATCGCGGCAAGAACGGTTCCAAATACCACCTGCTGGTCACCGCCGACGGACTCCCGCTCGCGGTCGCGGTCACCGGCGCAAACCGGCAGGACAGCATGCTCGTCGAACCCATCCTCGACCGGCTGCGCCCGGTCAAGGTCCCCGGCCGCGGCCGGCCGCGGCGCCGACCGGTCAGGCTGCACGCGGACAAGGCCTACGACAACCGGCGCGTGCGCCGCTACCTACGCCGCCGCGGGATCACCGCCCGGATCGCCCGCCGCGGCATCGACTCCAGCCAGCGGCTCGGCCGACACCGTTGGGTCGTCGAACGCACCGTCAGTTGGCTGCTCGCCTTCCGCCGTCTCGCCCTGCGCTGTGACCGCACCGCGAGAACCGTCACCGCACTGGCCACCCTGGCGTGCGCTCTGATCTGCCATCGACGGCTGCGCTGATGTCGGTGCCGGTCACCGCACCGGCCGGACCGGGCTCTCAGCCCAGGCGAACCCGTCGAGGGCTTTGTCCACCGCCGCGAGGTCGAACTCGGCAGGATCGAACCTGCCGCCGACCCACTCCACCCACTGCTCGTGCTCGCCATGGCCTGGGTCGCTCACGGCCAGCAAGAAGTCCTGATACCCCCACGGCCCACCAACATCCTCCGGCGGGCACGCACGTCGACCGGCGATGCAGCACGGATAGCGCGTTGCGGGCTGCCAGCCGGCCACCTTCTCCACCGTCACGTCATGCACCCAGCCGTCACCGAAGTCGTAGACATACCGCAGCCGACTGCCTTCCCGCGCCACCCGAAACAGCTTCACCCGCGACTCGTCGACGACCTCGTCCAACCCCCAGTCGAGATCGGGCAATCCGTAACGAGCGCCCTCGACCTCGAACTCGTGCAGATGCGAGTTGCTCCATCCCATCGCCGTCTGCACCACCTCATGCAACTCCGCCAAATTCATCTCGCCAGGTACCAGCACCCGCCGCCACACCGGCGGGCGCACCCCCCGCAGCTGAATCTTGAGCTGATAGATCCGCGTCTTCGCCGTAACCCGCCGCGCAGCAGCCATGCCGCGATGCTGCCACCAGACCCTCGCATCGCCGACACCGACACAGCACAACCACTTCTGAAACGACTTCTAATTCGGTATGCGGCTGCCCCGCGACCCGGCAGGCTGGCCGGCGTGACGACACGCGACGCGCTGCGCGATGCCTACGACGCCCAGGTCCGGACCGCGCTCGCCAGTCGCCAGCCCGCCGGCGTGACCTGCGAGTGGGACGGTCCGCTGCTTCGCTGCACCGGCATGTATCGGGGCTTCGTCGGCTACCGCGACCTCGGCGGCCTGCGTGGCGCCGACCTCGACGACCTCATCGCCCGCACCAGGGACTACTTCGCCGGACGCGGTGAGGCGTTCGAGTGGAAGACGCACGCGCATGACGAGCCAGCCGACCTGCCCGACCGGCTGCGCGCCCACGGCTTCGTGCCGGAGGACGCCGAGACCGTCGTCGTCGGCGAGACGGCGCTGATGGCGCGCGAGCCCGTCCTGCCCGAAGGAGTGCGCCTGCGCGAGGTCACCGAGCACGCCGACTTCGTGCGGATCATCGCGATGGAGTCCGAGGTCTGGGACGCGGACTGGTCGCTGGCCGACGACCTCACCGCCAGGATGGAGGCGGCGCCCGGCGAGATGAGCGTCCTGGTCGCCGAGGCCGGCGACGTCGTGGTCAGCGCGGCGTGGCTCGTCTACAACCCGGGCACCGACTTCGCCGGACTGTGGGGCGGGTCGACGCTGGCCGCCTGGCGCCGCCGCGGCATCTACCGCGCGCTCGTGGCGCGCCGCGCGCAGCTCGCGGCCGCGCGCGGTGTGAAGTACCTGCAGGTGGACGCGTCCGAAAACAGCCGGCCGATCCTCGAAGGACTCGGCTTCGTGGCGGTCACGACCACGACGCCTTACGTCTGGACGCCCTGAGCCGCGTCGGCGAACCGCCGCAGGATCATCGCCCAGCCGACGTCGTAGCTCTCGCGCTTCTTGCCGAGTTCGGCGACCTGCTCGTCGGTCAGCTTGTCCCACCCGCGGTGCTCGACCTGCACCCTGGTTAGGGACGGGCCGA
Source organism: Kribbellaceae bacterium (assembly GCA_036506875.1). Taxonomy (GTDB): domain Bacteria; phylum Actinomycetota; class Actinomycetes; order Propionibacteriales; family Kribbellaceae; genus DASRHY01. The sequence goes on from DASXRB010000846.1 coordinate 2,230, forward strand.
GCTCGCGAAACGTCAGCTCGACCTCGGTGACGACCGGCTCGATGAGGTCCCAGGTCATCACGAACCGGGTCGGCGGCTCCCAGGCCAGCAGGGTGCCCCACGTCCGGGTCTGCCCATCGCGCCACGTCTCGTAGACGCGCCCGCCAGTCCGTTCCTCGAACGTGACGCCGACGACCTGCTCCGTACCCTGCGAATGGGTCCGCAGTGGCCACCACTGGTCGAGCGTGCGAACGAAGACGTCGAAGGTGTGCGCCGCACTGCTACGCACCATCGTCGACTGACGGATCGGCGGGCGCTGCATCGACGTGACCGTCACCCGGCGCCCGCCTTCCGGTCGTCCTGCCGCCCGGCGTCAGCCTCGACCAGCCGCCGGGCGATGTCCAGCGACGATGCCCATAACTCGTCGAGCAACTCGCGCAGCGCCTGCAGCCCGGACGGTTCGGCCCGGTACATCCGGCGCGCGCCGTCGCGGCGTTCGACGAGCAGCCCGGCGTTCTTGAGCACGGTCAGGTGCTGGCTGACCGCCGGGCGGGTCACGTCGAACGCCGCCGCGATCTCGCCGGCGGACAGCTCGTCGTGCGCGACCAGCTGCAGGATCGCCCGCCGGCGCGGTTCGGCAATCGCGCGCAGGGCGTCGTCGGTCGAGTCCGTGCGTCTTACTTCCACAGGCCGACAGCATTCCCGTCCGGGTCGGTGACGACGGCGATGGTGCCGAAGTCCCCGGGTAGCGGCGTTGGCGGGACGATCTGCTTGCCGCCGAGTTGCTCGGCTCGCGCCAGGTAGGAGTCGAGGTCGTCGACCCGCATGTAGATCTTCACGCCGGTGTCGCCCGGCGCCTGCGACGGCCCGATGCCTCCGCCGACGGCGCCCTCACCGGCGCCGGTGTCGACGATGCCGTAGCCGCCTATCGACGGATCGTTGCTCACCGTCCAGCCGAACAGCTCGGCATAGAACTTCTGTGCCCGCTCGTGATCAGTGCTCGTGACCTCGAACCAGGCGACTGGTGCCCCCATGGCGGTGCTCCCTTCGGTGTTTGCGTTTCCTACAGAGGTTAGCGAGCACTTACGTAAGTGTCAACTAACGAGATGGCACACGAGATTGCTCAGCCCGAGACGCATCTACGCTGGCT
>DASXRB010000847.1:0-8669 GCA_036506875.1 Kribbellaceae bacterium
TACCGCGTCGACCACACCGGCACCCACCCCATCCACACCAATATCGACCGCGCCAGCTGACCCCACCGGTCAGCCGGCCCGGCCTGCCGCCGCAAAGCCCTGACGGCATTGAGCCGCGAAGATCGCGCTGTAGGCATGTTCCACCTCAGATGACCTCGCCGGGCGCACACATCGCGTCGAAGCCGGGTTGATCACTACTCGTCTCCGTCCTGCCTGCCGGGGCCTGCCCTATGGCAGATGGAGTTCCCGGCGGCTGCCCGACGGCGCGTACGAGTGGACCAGCTCGCACAGGCATGCCTACCGCGTCGACCACACTGGCGCGTACCCGCCGTCCGCCGCAGCGGCGGCAGACGGCGGGTACGGAGAGCGCCCTTCGAGTCAGAGGATTCCGCGGTCCGCGAAGGCCTGCCGTACGACGGACGCCGGGGATGCGCCGTACATCTGCTGCGCGGTCGCCACGGTGTGCTCCGCGGCGGCCTTGAAGGTGGTGTCGGGGGCGAACCCGAACTGCGCGTTGATGATGATGCGGTCGGCAACGACCGGGCCGAGCGCGTCCCGCGGACCATGGCCGGAAAATCCATCCGGAACGCACGGTCCGCGGGACGCGACGGCTTGTATCTAGAACGTGTGCTCGTCGCCGGGGAACGCACCCGACGCGACGTCGGCGGCGAAGTCGCTCGCCGCCTGGCTCAGCACGGACCTCAGGTCGGCGTACCTTTTGACGAACCTCGGCATCGGGCCGGACCGGAGCCCGGCCATGTCCTGCCAGACCAGCACCTGCGCGTCACAGTCGCGGCCCGCGCCGATGCCGACCGTCGGCACCGGCACCCGCTTGGTGATCTCGGCCGCGACGTCGCCCGGCACCATCTCCAGCACGATCGCGAACGCGCCGGCCTCGGCCAGCGCCACCGCGTCGTCGATCAGGACGCCCGCGCTCTCACCGCGGCCCTGCACCTTGTACCCGCTCAGGCCGTGCTCGCTCTGCGGCGTGAAACCGATGTGCCCCATCACCGGGATGCCGGCCTCGACCAGCTTGGTGACCTGCGGTACGACGGTCCGCCCGCCCTCGAGCTTGACCGCGTGCACGCCGGCTTCCTTCATGAACCGCACCGCGGTGTGGAACGCCTGCTCGGCCGACGCCTGGTACGACCCGAACGGGAGGTCGGCGACCACCAGCGCGTGGTTCGCCGCCGTCACGACGCCCCTGGCCAGGTAGAGCAGCTCCTCGACGCTGATCCGCAGCGTCGACTCGTAGCCGTACACGTTGTTCGCCGCCGAGTCGCCGATCAGCAGCACCTCGATCCCGGCCTGGTCGAAGATCTCCGCCGCGTACTGGTCGTACGCCGTGAGCATGGACCACTTCTCGCCGCGGTCCTTCATCTCCTTCAGGTGCCCGATCCGGATCCGCTTCGGCTTCTTCCGCGCCGGCCGGTCACCCTCGGCGGCCGGCACGGCCGGCGGCGCGACGGGCACCGGACCCTCCACCGGCCGCGCGTCAGCGGTCTGCGTGTCAGCGGGCTGTACGACGGACTGCGGCGCCTCGGCCGGCTCGGCTTCCGCCACCTCGGGCGCCGGTACGCCGTCAGCCTCGGGCGCGCTCGCCTCCACCTCCGGTACGACGGGAGCCTGCGCCTCGGCCTCGGCCGCGAACTCCGCCTGTGCCTCCCGCGGCTCGTTGTCCGCGGCAACATCGGCCACGGTCACGTCGGCGGCCGTGGTGTCGTCCGCCGGGATGTCGTGGGGGACGGTGTCCTCCGCGGCGACGTCCTCGGCGGGCTCTGCCGGAGCGGGTGCCTCACCGGTCGTGGACCGGCTCGCGCTCAGAGCGTCGGACAGCGGGCTCTCCGACGTCAGCGCGTCGGGCTCGGCGGCGTCCTGCTGCGGCTCGAAGCCCGGCTGTGCCGGTGGCTCGAAGTGTCCCCGCGGCGCGGCCTCGAACGGCGGCTGCGCCTGCTGCCCGCCGACCGCGTCGGCGAACCGCTGCGGCAGCTGCCCGGCCTGCGGAGCGGCCTCCAACCGCTGCGCGTGCTCGGCGGCATGGGCGGGCTCGGCCCGCACCGGCTCTTCGATGACCGTCCGGGCCTGCGCGGCGGCGTCCTGCCACTCGTCCCGCCGGGCCTGCCAGGCGGCGTCGCTCAGCGGTACCGCGCCCGGCTGCTCTGCCTGCGGCGGCTGCTCGGCCTGCGGCGGCTGCTCGGCCTGCGGTGGCTGCTCGGCCGGCTGCGGCTGCTGCGGTCCCTGCGGCGGATGCTGGGCGCCCGGGCCGGGGAACGGGCCGGGCTGCTGGTAGCGCGGGTCCCGGCCCGGCATCGCCGGCTGCACCGGATACCCGGGCGTGACGGGACGCTGGTCGGTGTCGGGCTGGTACCAGATCGGTCGCGGCGGACCGGCCGGCTGCTCAGGCGGCACCCCGTACCCGCTGTACTCCGCTGCGGGGGCGGTGGTGGGTGGTGGTTCGGCTCCGCCGTACGGAGATCCTCCGGCGGGGCCCTCGTGGTAGTCGGGGACGGGCGGCTGCTGAGCGTCGTACCGCTGGTCCGGTTGGTCGGCGGCCTGGTTCATCGGTCCGGTCCCGTACGGCGCCGGCAACTCGTCATCGCCCGCGCCGCCGTTGGTACCGGCCGACATGAAGTTGTCAACCATGTCCTCATCGTCGCACCCCTCTCCTGATGGGGCGACCCCGGTGGATTGTGAGGCATCGCTCACCTGCGGGGGTCGCGGCGCGGGAAGTGTAGGCGCCGCCGGCAACGTGTGTGCCGGGCGGGCGGCGGTCACGCCGCGCTCGGCGCGGACCGGTTCGAGGTCCGGCGCGTCGCCGCGGGTCACCTCGATCCGGGTCAGCTCACGGCGCGGCGGCTCCGGCCGCGCCGGCTCGGGCCGCGCGGGTTCCGGACGCACCGGTTCCGGTCGCGCCGCCCTGGGTTGGCCGGCGCGTTGCGGCGCCGGCCGTCGTACGACGGGCTGCCGGGCCCCGCCCGGGCTCCCGGCGGCGGCGACGCCGTTCTGCGCAGGCACGCCGTTCTGTGCCGCTCTCGCCGGGGCCGCACCGCCCTGGCCCGCGCCGCCGGCCGGACCACCCGGACCGCCCGGGTTCGGCGTACCGGCCGCGCGTTGCGCCGGACCCTGCTCAGGGGATGCCGAAGCCGCCGGAGGTGCTGGCGCACCCGTCGGCGGATCGGGGGTGTTGGCGCGACGCAGGCGCCACGCGGCGGTCAGTGTTCGGACGCCTTCCTGGCATCCTCGCGCCACAGGTTCGTGATCGGCAGCCGCCGGTCACGGCCGAAGGCCTTGAGGGTGATCTTCGGGCCCGGCGGGTACTGGCGGCGCTTGTACTCGGCGTGGTCGACGAGCTGGATCACGCGGCTGACCACGTCCGGGTCGAACCCGGCGGCGACCAGGTCGGCCGAGCCGCGGTCCTGCTCGACGTAGTCGTCCAGCATGTCGTCGAGCAGGTCGTACGGCGGCAGCGAGTCGGTGTCGACCTGGCCCGGCCGCAGCTCGGCCGACGGCGGCTTGCTGATCGCGTGGTCGGGGATCGGCGCCTGCTGGCCGCGCGCCTCCGCGTCGGCGTTGCGCCACTTCGCGAGCCGCCAGACCAGCGTCTTCGGCACGTCCTTCAGCGGCGCGTAGCCGCCGACCGCGTCGCCGTAGATCGTGGTGTAGCCGACCGACACCTCGGACTTGTTGCCACAGGCAAGGACCAGGTGGCCGTCGGCGTTCGACAGGCCCATCCAGATCAGCGCGCGGACCCGGGCCTGCAGGTTCTCCTCGGCGACGCCGGTGAAGCCGAGCGTGTCCAGGAACGGCTGCACCATCGGCTGGATCGGGACCACCCGGTAGTTCAGCCCGGTGCGCGCGGCCAGCTCGGCGGCGTCGTCCTTGGAGTGCTCGGTGGAGTACACGCTGGGGTTGGAGATGCCGTACACGTGCTCGGCGCCGATCGCGTCACAGGCGATCGCCGCGGTCAGGCAGGAGTCGATCCCGCCGGACAGCCCGAGCAGCACGCTCTTGAACCCGTTCTTGGCCACGTAGTCGCGCAGTCCGGTGACCAGTGCGGAGTAGATCTCGGCCTCGTCGGACAGCCGCGGCGCGTGCACCGGCGGCACCGGCTCGTAGCCGGGCAGCGGCTCGTTGTGGATCACCACGTGCTCGATCGCCATCCCGGCGCCCTCGGCCGGCGGCGGGTCACCGGCTGCCGGCAGCTCCAGGTCGACGACCATGCCGCCGGCGTCGAACTGCGGCGCCCGGGCGAAGATCTCGCCGTCCGCGTCCGTGATCAGCGAGTCGCCGTCGAAGACCAGCTCGTCCTGGCCGCCGACCAGGTTCACGTACGCCAGCGTGCAGCCGGCCTCGCGCGCCCGGCGCCGGGCCAGGTCACCGCGCACGTCGTCCTTGTTCGCCTCGTAGGGGGAGCTGTTGATCACCAGCAGCAGCCCGGCCCCGGCCTCGCGGGTGGCGGCCACCGGGCCGCCGTCCTGCCACATGTCCTCGCAGATCGTGATCGCCACGTCGACGCCGTGCACCCGGACCACCAGCAGGGTGTCGCCGGGCACGAAGTGCCGGTACTCGTCGAACACGCCGTAGTTGGGCAGGTGGTGCTTGGCGTACCGCCCGACGATCTGGCCGCGGTGGATCACGGCCGCCGCGTTCACCGGCGAGCCCTTGGGCCGGCCCAGCCGGTCGGTGCCCATCGCGGGCCCGAACGCGCGGTCCAGGTACCCCACGACGACCACGGTCTCGCCGAGGCCCTCCTCCGCGAGCCGGGCCGCGAGCTTGCCGATCGCGGCCTGCGACGCGTCCACGAACGACCGCCGCAGCGCCAGGTCCTCGACCGGGTAGCCGACCAGCGCCATCTCCGGGAAGGCCACCAGGTGGGCGCCGCGCTCGGCCCCGTGCCGGGTCCACTGAACGATCTTGTCCGCATTGCCGTCGATGTCGCCGACGGTGACGTTGAGCTGCGCGAGGGCGACACGGATCTGAGCCACGAACGCAGCCTACTTTCTCCCAGGGGCCGGTCGTGAGCCGATCGCTGCCGATGTGACGCCGGGAAACCGCCGCTGGTGTGTAATGGCGGTCGTGAGCAGCCAGACCGACGTCGTACGGCTCGGCGCCCGGGGGCGGGTGGTCCGGGTGCTGGTCGCCGTCGCCGGGATCGCACTGCTGGTCGACGGGTCGGTGTTCGGCTCCGACGACCGGTGGCCGTTCGGGCCGATGTCGCAGTACGCGATGACCGTCCCGCACGACACGACCATCGACTACACCCGGATCTCGGCGCTCACCGACGCCGGGACGACGGTCGACGTGCCGCTCAACATCGAGGGTGCCGGGGTGGCCCGGGCCGAGATCGAGGCCCGGATCCCGCAGATCGTCGCGGACCCGTCGCTGCTGCAGTCGGTGGCCGACGGCTGGGCCCGCAAGCACCCGGACAGGCCGCGGTACGTCCGGCTCGACCTGATCCGCGACACCACCACGCTGACCGGCGGCCGGGTGGCGGGTCCGCCGGTCTCCACGGTGCTCGCGAGCTGGCAGGTCCGGCGATGAGCGCGGGTACGACGACGTGGGCGCGGGTCGCCGGGTGGTTCACCCCGCCGGTCGCGGTGGCGCGGATCGCGTGGCTGCGGACCGTGCTGTACCTGTTCGTGATCCTCGACATGCACGCCTTCGTGCGCGACACGCGGCTCAAGGGCCGGTCGCCGGAGCTGTACCAGCCGCTGCTGCTGGCGCGGCTGCTGCACCTGCCGCGCCCGAGCGTCCCGCTCACGAACACCCTGTACGTCGTCCTGATCGTCGCGTGCCTGGTCGCGGCCACGAACCGGCTGCCGCGCGCGGCGGGCTGGGTGGTGGCGCCCGCGTTCACCTGGTGGGTGCTGATCGGGATGAGTGACGGGAAGGTCGACCACGACCACCTGGCGCTCGTCGTCGCGCTGTGGGTGCTGCCGACGGCCGGCGCGGCGCGCTGGGCCGACCGGACCCGCAGCGAGCAGGCCGGGTGGGCGGTGAAGTGCGTGCAGATCGCGGTGGTGGCGACGTACGCCTTGTCGGCACTGACCAAGATCCGCGGCGCGGACTGGACGCTGGCCTGGCCGAGCGGTGCGGTGCTGACCTGGGCGATCGTGCGGCGGCCGCACCCGGTCGGGGAGTGGCTGCTGCACTACCCGCAGGCGCTGGTCGCGATGCAGTGGACCGGGTTCGTCGCGGAGATCCTGTCGCCGGTGGTGCTGTGGCTGCGCGGCCGCTGGCTGCTGGCCGCGGCGCTGTTCTTCCTCGGCTTCCACGCGGCGAACACGGCGATCCTGCTGATCCACTTCCTGCCGACGGTGGTGTGCTGGCTCGCGTTCGCGCCACTGGAGCGGATCCCTGTTCGCGCTCCGCGGAAGACCGCCGAGGCGGTCGCGGCGTAGCCGGTGGCGGGTGTGGTCAGGCCGCGTCGGGTGGCGTCGGCGGGTGCGGCGCGTGGGCCGGCCGGACCGCACAGGCCGGGGTGCCACCGGGCAGCCGGTTGCGGTTGCTCGCGATCAGCCGGTACGTCGCGGCCGCGAGCCAGCGCACCGGCGGGATCGTCATCAGCCGCCCGAGTGGCGCCCAGAGCCCGCCGCTGTGGATCAGCCACTGCGCGACCGCCTGCGCCCCGCCGTACGTCCGCCCGGCGTAGTCGACCCAGATCACCTCGTGCTGCGTCCGGAACGAGTCGATGCCGTACAGCGAGAGGTCGACGTACTGCCACGGCTCGACCGCCACGTCTGACCGCAGCCGCCGACGCAGCCACCGCGCGGTCGTCGTACAGAACGCACAGTCACCGTCGAAGATCAGGATCGGGTGCACGGCCCGACCCCCGGGCATGCTGGTCACAAATTCAACAGTAGCGCCGGACGGCCTCCTGTCTCATGATCGGCGCGACCGATCCCGTGGGCTGTCGTGGGCCCACGCGGCGTAACACCGAATTAACACGGCCGGGGGACACTGGCGGCGACTAAGGAGGTCTGGATGGACAAGCAGCAGGAGTTCGTGCTGCGGGCGCTCGAGGAGCGTGACGTCCGGTTCGTGCGGCTGTGGTTCACCGACGTGCTCGGGTTCCTGAAGTCCGTCGCGGTGGCGCCGGCCGAGCTGGAGGGCGCGTTCGCCGAGGGGATCGGCTTCGACGGCTCCGCGATCGAGGGGTTCGCCCGGGTCTACGAGGCGGACATGCTGGCCAAGCCGGACCCGTCGACGTTCCAGATCCTGCCGTGGCGTGGCGACACGCAGGGTACGGCGAGGATGTTCTGCGACATCCTGATGCCCGACGGCTCGCCGTCGTACGCGGATCCGCGGTTCGTGCTGAAGCGGACGCTGGCCAAGGCGGCCGAGCTGGGCTTCACCTTCTACACCCACCCCGAGGTCGAGTTCTACCTGTTCAAGCAGCACAGCGACCCGTACGCCGAGCCCGAGCCGGTCGACTCGTCCGGGTACTTCGACCACACCCCGCAGGGGATCGGGAACGACTTCCGCCGCGAGGCGATCACGATGCTGGAGTCGATGGGGATCTCCGTCGAGTTCAGCCACCACGAGGGCGGCCCGGGTCAGCAGGAGATCGACCTGCGGTACGCCGACGCGCTGACCACCGCGGACAACATCATGACCTTCCGGGTGGTGGTGAAGGAGGTCGCGCTCAGCCAGGGCATCTACGCCTCGTTCATGCCCAAGCCGCTGTCGGACCAGCCGGGGTCCGGCATGCACACGCACGTGTCGCTGTTCGAGGGCGACCGGAACGCGTTCTTCGAGGCCGGCGCGCAGTACCAGCTGTCCAAGACCGGGCGGGCGTTCATCAGCGGGGTGCTGCGGCACGCGGCCGAGATCACCGCGGTGACGAACCAGTGGGTGAACTCGTACAAGCGGCTCGCGGCCGGCGGCGAGGCCCCGTCGTACATCTGCTGGGGCCACAACAACCGGTCGGCGCTGGTCCGGGTGCCGATGTACAAGCCGCACAAGTCGCAGTCCAGCCGGGTCGAGTTCCGGTCACTGGATTCCGCGGCGAACCCCTACCTCGCCTTCGCGCTGCTGCTCGCGGCGGGGCTGAAGGGGATCGAGGAGGGGTACGACCTGCCCCGCGAGGCCGAGGACGACGTCTGGTCGCTGACCGACCGGGAGCGCCGCGCGCTCGGGATCAAGCCGCTACCGAGCAGCCTGGCGGAGGCGATCAGCGCGATGGAGGAGTCCGAGCTGGTCGCCGAGACGCTCGGCGAGCATGTCTTCGACTTCTTCCTGCGGAACAAGCGCACCGAGTGGATCGACTACCGCAAGCAGGTCACGCCGTTCGAGCGGCACAAGCTGCTGCCGGTGCTCTGACGGCTCAGCGGCGCCGGGATAGCCTGACCGGCGTGACCTCGTCGTACCAGTCCAACCCGGCCGCCGGCCGGCCGCGGGAGGAGTCCGACGAGGTCCGGTTGGTCCGGCTCGGGTTCACCGACCCCGCGCACGCGGCGACCTTGCTGGAACGCCTCGGCCGCGCCTCCCGTCGTACGCCGCTGGTCACCGACGACCTGGTCGCGGCGCTGTCCGCGACCGCCGACCCGGACCTGGCGCTGGCCGGGCTGCTCACCACGGTCGAGGCGCTGGAGCGCGGCGGGTACGACCTGGACGCGTTCGCGCGCACCCTGGAGCTGGACCCGGACTTCCGGCACCGGCTGACCGCC
>DASXRB010000848.1:0-3280 GCA_036506875.1 Kribbellaceae bacterium
ACGCAGGCCGGTCGCGGTCTCCACGGCGGCCCAGTCCAGCCCGGCGACGCGCTTGCGGTAGGCCTCGAAACCACTCGTGTACGACGCGATGAAGTCCGCGTCCAGCACCGTCCCGGGCGCGCGGTCCTCGGCCTCGATCAGCAGGTGTCCGAGGGCCTGGAACAGCGCCTGGTCGCCACCGATCCGGATCGGCAGGTGCAGGTCTGCGAGCTCGGTGCCGCGGCCGACCACGCCGTTCGGGCGCTGCGGGTTCTTGAACCGGATCAGCCCGGCCTCCGGCAGCGGGTTGACCGCGACGATCCGGGCGCCGGCCCGCTTGGCGCGCTCCAGGTGGGTGAGCATCCGCGGCGCGTTCGTGCCCGGGTTCTGGCCGCAGATGACGATCAGCGACGCCTGCTCCAGCGACTCCAGCGTCACCGCGCCCTTGCCGGACCCGATCACCTCGGTCAGCGCGGCGCCGGACGACTCGTGGCACATGTTCGAGCAGTCCGGCAGGTTGTTGGTGCCGTACGCCCGGACGAACAGCTGCCACAGGAACGCCGCCTCGTTACTGGTCCGCCCGGACGTGTAGAACACCGCGTCGTCCCGGTCGGTCAGCCCCAGCAGGTGCCGGGCCACCACGTCGTACGCCTCGTCCCAGGAGACCGGCTCGTAATGGGTCGCGCCCGACCGCAGCAGCATCGGTTCGGTGATCCGGCCCAGCTTGCCGAGGTCGTACTCGCTCATCGCGTCCAGCTCGGCGACCGTCGTGCGTGCGAAGAACTCCCGCGGGACGCGCTTGCGCGTCGCCTCCCAGGCCACCGCCTTGGCGCCGTTCTCGCAGAACTCGGCCAGGTGCCGGTCCTTCGCGGCCGGGTCCGGCCAGGCGCAGGACGGGCAGTCGAACCCGTCGGCGTGGTTGAGCGTGCCGAGTGCGCGCAGGGTCCGCGCGACGCCCATCTCGGGCAGCGCGTGCTTCAACGTCGAGACGACGGCCGGGACACCGCCGGCGGAACGCTTCGGCGGTTCGATCTGGGTGGACACGCCTCCATCGTGCCCCATCCCGCGGCGCCCGGCGGTCGTCACGCCGGGCGACCTACGGTGTCCCTTCGGGGTGTGACGATTGACGTGCACTACCATCGGGAAGTTACTCTCCTTTCGGAAGTACGCACGTCGAAGTGCGTACCGCACCTCGGAGGAGTTCGCGGATGCCCACGATGACCGCGGCGGAGCGCCGGCGGCGGGCCGAGATCGAGTACGACGCGTTCCTCGCCGACTGCCCGGCGCGCAAGCTGCTCGACCGGATCAGCGACAAGTGGGTCACGCTGCTGCTGACCGCGCTCGCCGACGGGCCGCAGCGGTACTCCGACCTGTCCCGGAAGGTGGCCGGGATCAGCCAGAAGATGCTCACCCAGACCCTGCGCAGCCTCGAGCGTGACGGGCTGGTCAGCCGGCGGGTGACGCCGTCGGTGCCGGTCCGGGTGGACTACGAGCTGACCGAGCTGGGCGTGAGCCTGATGCAGCTGATCCGGTCGATCAAGGCGTGGGCGGAGCAGCACCTGGACGAGGTGCTGGACGCGCACGCGGCGTACGACGCATGAGCGGCCGGCGGGTCGTCGTACTGGTCGTGCCGCAGCCGTCGTGGGCGCCGCCGGGGCGGGCACCGGACGAGTGGAGGCTGGCGATGGCCGAGGACACCTACGAGGTGCTGGCCGGGCTGGACCTGGTCGAGGCCGCCGTGGCGGTGGTCGGCGGCGACGACGCGGCGGTCGAGCGGGTCGCGGGCGTGACCTGGCCCGGGACGCCGGTGTTTGCGGTCGGGCGGGCGTTCGACGCGGTCGACCGGGTGGGGGAGGCGGACTCGGTGGTGCTGGTGGCGCACGACGCGCCGGACCTGCCCGGGTTGCTGGTCGGGAAGCTGTTCCGCGCGCTCGGGCCGGCCGACGCGGCGGTCTGTCCGGCCAGTGACGGGTCGCTGGTGGCGATCGGGTTCAAGGCGCCGGTCGCGGACTGGCTGCGCGACCTCGCGCCCGGGCCGGACACGACGCTCGCGGAGCTGGACGCGGCCAAGCCACGGCGGCTCGCGGTCGGCCTCGGCCCCGGCTGGCACCGGCTGCGCGGCCTCGCGGACATCGCGCGGCTCGACCCGGGCCTGGAGGGCTGGGAGGCGACGCGGGCGTTCCTGTCCGGACGGCACTGAACCGCGTCGGCTTTCGACGCCACCGCGTGACCAATCGGTAACTCACTCGTTGACTCGGCATCTGGCCGCAGGTTTTCGAGGAGGAAACGCATGTCCGTCCGACCCCGCCTGGTCGCCGCCGCAGCGCTGACTGCCGGACTCGTCGCCACCGGGCTCACCGCGGCACCCGCCGCCACCGCCGCCACCACCTGGGCGCCGGCCGCCACCGCCAAGATCCACCCCGGCGTGATGACCTACACCTCGGGTGCGCAGTGCACCGCGAACTTCGTGTTCACCGACACCGCCGGCACGGTGTACGTCGGCCAGGCCGCGCACTGCTCCAGCACCGGCGCCGCCACCGACACCGACGGCTGCAAGTCCCAGTCGTTGCCCCTGGGCACCAAGGTCGACTTCGTCGAGGGCGGCAGCCTGATCTCCGGCGGCACGAAGGTCGGCTCCGGCACGATGGTCTACAACTCGTGGCTCAACATGCAGTCCCGGCACGAGTCCGACGCGAACGTGTGCGCCTACAACGACCTGGCGCTGATCAAGGTCGACGCGGCGTACGTCGCGCAGGTGAACCCGTCGATCCCGTTCTGGGGCGGCCCGACCGGCGTCAACAGCACCGGGACCGCCGCGGGCGACACCGTCTACAGCTACGGCAACTCGTCGCTGCGTGCCGGCGTCTCCCAGCTGTCGCCGAAGCAGGGCGTCTCGCTCGGCGACGACGGCGCCGGCTGGTCGCACTCGGTCTACACGCTGACGCCGGGCGTCCCGGGTGACTCCGGCAGCGCCTTCCTCGACGGGCAGGGCCGCGCGCTCGGGGTGCTGTCCACGCTGGCGCTCGCCCCGCTGGCCGGCTCCAACGGCGTCGGCGACGTCGGCAAGGAGCTCGCTTACGCGCAGGGGTACTCCGGTATCTCGGGCCTGACCCTGGTCAACGGCACGGAGCCGTTCTCGCCCGTCCTCTGATCCTCACGCCCACGGGGCGCGGCGAACGCTCGGGGTTCGCCGCGCCCCCTTCCTTGTGGGCTTCCTACCTCGTGAAGTGGCGCGCGACCGCCCGCTGGACCAGGTCGAGCACGACGCGGTCCGTGCCGGCCGGCAGGTCGTCGACGGCGA
>DASXRB010000849.1:0-3667 GCA_036506875.1 Kribbellaceae bacterium
CGGATCCCGGGCAGCGCCAGCACGCCGTACGCCCAGCGCGGGTGGTAGCGCGGCAGCGCCTCGACCAGCTCGGCGTTCCGGCACGACCGCGCCCAGCGCAGGCCGCCGGCGACCGTGATCGGGAACAGCGACTCGCCGTACCTGTTCTTCGGGGGCCTGCCGTTGCGCCGCTCATACCGCCGGGCCGCGCGGTCCCCGCCGAGGTAGTGCCACGGCGCGGTCTCGTGCCCGCCGTGGATCCCCCACCAGCCCGTGTACGACAGGAAGACCGTGCCACCCGGCTTGGTCACCCGGACCATCTCGTCGGCCATCAGCCACGGGTCCGGTACGTGCTCCAGCACGTTCGACGAGAAGCAGATGTCGACCGCGCCGTCGCGGACCGGCAGCGCCATCCCGCTGGCCAGCAGAGTGCCCCGTTCGGGCCTGCCGCGCCCGCTCATCTCCCCCAGATCGGAGTCGACCGCGTAGTAGGTCGCACCCGCCGCGCGGAACGCGTCCGCGAAGTACCCCGGCCCGCCGCCGACGTCCAGCAGCGTCTTACCGCGCAGATCGACGTACGACGAGACCTGCCCGACCGAGTCCGCCGCGAGGGTGCCGTAGAAGTGGTCCGGGTCGGTCTGCTCCACTCCGAACGCCCGGAACAACCGCACGGCGCGGCCCAGATCCGCCCGCCACGGCTGCGGCGGCTGCGGACCGTCCGGTCGGCGGGAGGTCACATCGAGCACCGGCTGACGATATCCGATACCGGGGAGGTCTAGCGGCAATCGTTACTCGGTGGTAATTTCGCCCGTCAAGCATGCACCGCCAAGCATGCGGGAGGACCGGAGACCATGCGTGAACGATCGTTGCTGATCGTGAACTGGCGCGACACGACCAACCCCGAGGGGGGTGGGTCGGAGCGCTACGTCGAGGAGGTCGCGACCGGCCTCGCCGCTCGCGGCTGGTCGGTGAGCGTGCTGTGCGCCGGCTACCCCGGCTCGCCGCGCGAAGCCCATCGCCGCGGTGTGCGGTACCTGTACCGCGGCGGCAAGCTGACCGTCTACGCGCACGGACTTTGGCAGGCGTTCAAGCACCGGCGGCACCAGGTCGTCGACGTCCAGAACGGGCTGCCGTTCTTCACCCGGCTGGTGCGCCGCCAGGTCGTCGTACTCCTGCACCACGTGCACCGCGAGCAGTGGCCGGTCGTGTACCCCGGTTGGCCCGGCCGGCTCGGCTGGTGGCTGGAGTCGCGGCTGTCGCCGTGGCTGTACCGGGACTGCCGGTACGTGACGGTCTCGTCGGCGTCCCGCGACGAGCTGGTGCGGATCGGCGTGGCCGCCGGGCGGATCAACGTCGTACACAACGGGACCGAACCCGCACCACCACGCCAGCGGCCGCGCGCCACGACGCCGACCGTCCTGTGCGTCGGCCGGCTGGTCCCGCACAAGCAGGTCGAGCACGCGATCGACGCGATCGCGCTGGCGCGCACCACGATGGCCGACGCCCGGCTGGTCGTCGTCGGGGCGGGGTGGTGGGAGGAGCGGCTGCGCGAGTACGCCGAGCGGCTCGGGGTGAGCGACGCGGTCGAGTTCCGCGGGTACGTGTCCGAGGCCGACAAGCACGCGGCGTACGACGAGGGGTGGCTGCTGGCGCTGCCCAGCCTCAAGGAGGGCTGGGGCATCGTGGTCGGCGAGGCGGCGGCGCACTCGGTGCCGACGGTGGCGTACCGCAGCGCCGGCGGGCCGACCGAGTCGGTGCACGACGGCGCCGGCGTGCTGGCCGACGACCACGCCGGGTTCTGCGCGGCGGTGGTCGAGCTGCTGGGCGACGATGTCCGGCGCCGGGCGCTGTCGTCGGGTGCGATGCGCTCGGCGGACACCTTCACCTGGGGCGGAACCGTGGCGGCGTTCGAGCGCGTGCTGGACGGCCTGCCCGCCGCCGAGCAGCCGGCCGCCGGGGAACCGGTGGCCGAGGTCGGCTGATCCCGGACGCAGACGGTCCCCGGTATCCGCAACGGATGCCGGGGACCGTCGTTCGACTGGATGTCAGCGCTGGCCGTACTGGACCACGGGAGTCTCGATCGCGGGCTTGGAGGGTTCCTCCTTGACCGCCTGCACGATGCCGATGACAGTCGTCGTGGCCACAGCGAGGCCTGCGATGGCCGCGAGGGCGGCACCGATCAACGTACCCACGTAGCTGGACCCTCTCGTTCTGGAAACTGAACCGTAGAGTAACAACGCTGGTGCCGCCGCACCAGTGCTGCGTGTCTACCTGTGATCGAACCGTCTCATCCCAGCACGTCCGAGGGTCAGCAGCGCGGCAGCACACGCGGCCACCGCGGCGATCCAGCCCGCGGCGATCGCCACCCGCCGCATCCCCCGCACCGCCGGCGGGTTCGCCGGCGGCCCGTCGAGCACGTACAGCACCGCCGTGTCGCCGCGGAACACCTCCCGGGCGCCACGCACCGCGGTGACCGGAGGCGGCGCCGCCCCGTCCGCGAAGATCCATCCCACGCCCTCGGCCAGCAGCACGTCCGTGGCGTCACCACCTGACCTGAGGGCCGCCGCGACCCGCCGCGCCCGCGGGTCCTCCCCCGCCAGCCGCTCCCTGCCGACCACCAGCTCGTCCGGTACGACGGCCGGCCGTGGCAGGTACCGCGGTCCCGGGTCGACCACCGGACGGCCGCCGTTGAACGCCGGTGCCCGGTACGACTCGAACGGCCACGGCATCACGTCCCCCGGCCGCGGGTCGGCGGCGAGCACGCGCCGCGCCTGCGCCCAGTCCGAGGGGTACGACGCCACGCCCAGCCCGGCGCCCCACGCGAGATCCGGCAGCACCGCCACCGGGAGCAGTACCAGCCCGCACGCCGCCGTCACGGCGCTCCACCGCGGCAGCCGGCGCCGGGCCGGCGCGCGCAGCCGGGCTGCGGCCAGGCCGAACCCTGCGGCCTCGAGCAGCACCAGCGGGTCCAGATACCGCTGCCCGTCCCGCAGCAGCCCGGCGCCCGGTACGTCCTCCACCAGCCGGCGCAGCACACCCGGCGCGACCGCGCCCAGCAGCGCCACCGCGAGCGCCAGCACCGCCGCCACCGTCACCGGCGCCGCGACCGCTCGCTGCCGCCGCCACCAGACGACCACACCGGCCGCACCCAGGACCAGCAGCACCGCCGCGCCCGCGACGGCCGCGGCCGTGCCCCGGCTGTCCGGCACGACGTCCGCGTTCCACACCCCGCCGAGGGTGAGCAGCGTCGGCAGCACGCCGCCGTACCCCTCGTCCCGGGCCGCGAACGCCGCGACGGCGGCGGGGTCGGAGGTCGCCGTACCGGGCCCGGCCAGGCCGACCACCCACCACGGCGCGTTCACCGCCACCGCCACCCCGAGCACACCCGCGACGGCCCGGAACCGCGCCGGCCGCCAGGCCACGACCGGCAGCGCCACCAGCAGCGCCACCACCCCGCCGGACGCGGACAGCGCGCACACCGCCGAGGCCAGCACCAACGCCGGCCAGGCACCCACCTCGCCCCGTCGTACCCGGACCGCCGCCACGGCCAGCCACGGCAGCGCCGCGTGCGCGAGCAGCAACGGCCAGTGCCCGAGCACCAGCCGCTCGGCCACGAACGGGTTCCACACGTAGAACGTCGCCGCCGCGAGTGCCGCGAACGACCCGGCGGACGGGATCGCGCGGACCA
>DASXRB010000850.1:0-7081 GCA_036506875.1 Kribbellaceae bacterium
CGCGGTCGTCGCCACGGCGAACCAGATCCGGACCTACAACGGCAAGCCGATCCTGGCCGAGTTCTCGTCCTCGAACGGCGGCTACACCGCCCCCGGGCCGCTGCCGTACCAGATCGCCAAGGCCGACCCGTTCGACGACTACCCGCACAACGGCAACCCGTACGCCTCGTGGACCGTCTCGGTCGACCGGGCGACCGCGCAGTCCCGGCTCGGCGTCGGGATCATCAAGCAGTTGAGCGTCCTCCAGCGCAACGGGTACGGGACCTGGGGCGGCCGGCTGGAGAGCCTGCGGGCCACCGGCACCACCACGACCAAGGACTTCACCGGCGACCAGGTCCGGCTGCTGCTCGGGCTGCGCTCGACCTGGGTGCGGTTCGACCAGTCGCAGATCATGAAGCGCTGGGTCGCGATCGGCGGGCCGGACTCGCCGGTGGGCGGCTCACCGGGCTACGAGTGGCCGGTGCGCGGCGGCTCCGGGCAGGCGTTCGCGAAGGGCCACATCTACCGCACCGCGGCGTACGGCGCCTGGGAGATCTATGGCGGCTTCGAGAGCCGTTACCAGAGCATCGGCGGGCCGTCGCACGCGATCGGGCTGCCGATCGCGGCCAAGTTCGACGGCGCGAAGACCGGCTCGCAGGTGCAGCGGTTCGGCAGCGGCCGGATGTTCTGGTCGACCGCCACCGGGGTGCGCGAGGTGTACGGGCGCATCTACGTCGCCTACTACGACGTGGGCCTCGAGGCCGGGCGGCTCGGACTGCCGACGTCGTACCAGTACCCGGTCGGCTTCGGCGCCCAGCAGGTGTTCCAGGGCGGCTACATCAACTGGTACTCCGCGACCAACACGACCGCCGTCGTCTACCGCTGACCCTGGGGCCAGCGGTAGACGGGTACGGCGTCAGGACTTCGTGCCGGTCTTGATGGTGACCGGCGTGACCGGCTTGCCGTCGCCGGAGCCCGGGGTGCTCGACCGGACGCCCTTGCGGGCCACCTTGTCGATGACCGCGAGCGAGGCCGCGTCGACTGTGCCGAAAGCCGTGTAGGCCGGGTTCAGAACCGACGCGTCGCCGTACACGACGAAGAACTGGCTGCCGTTGGTGTTCGGCCCGGAGTTCGCCATCGCGAGGGTGCCGCGGCCGTACTTGAGGGTCGGGAAGACCTCGTCGGCGAAGCTGTAGCCCGGACCGCCCGAGCCGGTGCCGCTCGGGTCACCGCACTGCAGCACCTGCAGGCCCTGGCCGGTCGTCATCCGGTGGCAGACCGTGTTGTCGAAGTACTTCTGCCCGACCAGGCTGACGAAGCTGTTCACCGTGCACGGGGCCAGCGCGCGGTCCAGGGTGAGCTTCAGGTCGCCGACCGAGGTGGCGAGTGTGACCGTGTCCTTGCCCGTGGCGGAGACCTTGCCGTTCTTCGGCGCGTCGACCTTCTTGCTGGCCGGCTCGGCGGACTTCTTGTAGGTGCAGCTCACCTCGGACGCCAGCGGCGTGGGCCGGACCGGCGCCGGCGCGATCGCGGTCGGGATGCTGGCGGGGGTTTCCGGGGCCGCGGGTGTGGTCGGAGTGCTCGCGGTCGGCGTCGGCGTCGGGTTGCTCGCCGAGGAGTTGTCGCCGCCGGCCAGCGACAGTGCCGCGACCACACCGATCACCAGCGCGACGGACACGACGGCGGCGATCACCACGATCCGCTGCCTGCGGCGCTGCTCCTGCTCGGCCAGTCGCTGGGCCTGCCGCTGCCGCTCCGCCCGCTGGTAGGGCTTCTTCTTCGCCACCCCGGTTTTCCTTTCATGCCTCACACGACGCTCTGCGTCGTACGGATCAGTCCTTGAGCTCGCAGATGACCGCGCCGGCCGTAACGGTCGCGCCGACTTCCGCGGTCAGGCCGGTCACAGTACCCGCCTTGTGGGCGTTCAGGGGCTGTTCCATCTTCATCGCCTCGAGTACGACGATCAGGTCGCCCTCCGCCACCGTCTGGCCCTCCTCGACGGCGATCTTCACGATCGTGCCCTGCATCGGCGAGGTGAGGGCGTCACCGGACACGGCCGCGCCCTTGCCGGCGCCACCCGCGCGCCGGGCGGGCTTCTTCTTCGCGCCCGCGCCCGCGCCGCCGGCGGCCGCCGCGCCGAGACCGGCGGGCAGCACGACCTCGAGCCGCTTGCCGCCGACCTCGACGGTGACCTTCTCCCGCTCGCCGCCGTCAGCGCCGGCGTCCAGGTCGCCCTCGTACGGCGCCAGCTGGTTGTCGAACTCGGTCTCGATCCACCGGGTGTGCACCGAGAACGAGCCGTCCGCGCCGACGAACGCCGGGTCGCTCACCACGGCGGCGTGGAACGGGATCACCGTCGGCATGCCCTCGACCACGAACTCCTTCAGCGCCCGGCGCGACCGCTCCAGCGCCTGGGTGCGGTCCCGGCCGGTGACGATCAGCTTGGCCACCAGTGAGTCGAACGAGCCCGGCACGGTCTCGCCCTGGTCGTAGCCGCCGTCCAGCCGCACACCCGGACCGGACGGGGCGTGCCAGCGGGTCAGGGTGCCCGGCGCGGGCAGGAACCCACGGCCCGGATCCTCGGCGTTGATCCGGAACTCGATCGAGTGGCCGCGCACCTCCGGGTCGTCGTACCCGAGCTCCTCGCCGGCCGCGATCCGGAACATCTCCCGGACCAGGTCGATGCCGGTGACCTGCTCGGTGACCGGGTGCTCGACCTGGAGCCGGGTGTTCACCTCGAGGAAGGAGATGGTGCCGTCCTGGCCGACCAGGAACTCGCAGGTCCCGGCGCCGGCGTAGCCGGCTTCGCGCAGGATCGCCTTGGACGACTCGTAGAGAGCCGCGTTCTGCTCGTCGGTCAGGAACGGCGCGGGCGCCTCCTCGACGAGCTTCTGGTGCCGGCGCTGCAGCGAGCAGTCGCGGGTGGAGACCACCACGACGTTGCCGTACCGGTCGGCGAGACACTGGGTCTCGACGTGCCGGGGCTTGTCCAGGTACCGCTCCACGAAGCACTCGCCGCGGCCGAACGCGGTGACCGCCTCGCGGGTTGCGGACTCGAACAGCTCCGGGACCTCCTCCATGGTGCGGGCCACCTTGAGACCGCGGCCCCCGCCGCCGTACGCGGCCTTGATCGCGATCGGCAGGCCGTACTGCTCGGCGAACGCCACCACCTCGGCCGCGTCCGCGACCGGGTCCGGGGTGCCCGCGACCAGCGGGGCACCGACCTTCTCCGCGATGTGCCGCGCCTTGACCTTGTCGCCGAGGGAGTCGATCGCGGCCGGCGGCGGGCCGATCCAGATCAGCCCGGCGTCGATCACGGCCTGCGCGAACGCGGCGTTCTCGGCCAGGAAGCCGTACCCGGGGTGCACCGCGTCGGCGCCGGAGCGCTTCGCGACGTCCAGGATCTTCTCGATGCTCAGATACGAGTCGGCGGGGGTCGCGCCGTCCAGCGAGTACGCCTCGTCGGCGAGCCGGACGAACAGGGCGTCGCGGTCCGGGTCCGCGTACACGGCGACGCTCTCGATGCCGTCGTCGGCCGCGGCCCGGATGACCCGTACGGCGATCTCCCCACGGTTCGCTACCAGGACCTTGGTGATGCTGCGCTTGACCTCTGACCCAGACGACACAGACGACACGGAGTGCTCCCTTCGGCTGCGCCGAGTCTAGGACGCGCTACCGGCAGCAGTGCACGCCCCTGTGCCGTGGTGATCGTCACCACCAGCCGGTCACCAGTGAGCCGTCGTTGAACCTGTGGGGCGGCTGTCTCGTTCCAGGGGTGAGTACCCAGCGTCGTACAGGTGGATGATGGTGGGCGTCGGAGAAAGGGCGGCCGGTGGACGAACCCGCGGCGCTGCTGCGCGCGCTGCACGACCGGCACGCGCCGGAGCTGTGGCGGTACGTCATGCGGCTGACCGGCGACGACCGGTTCGCCGAGGACGTCGTACAGGAGACGCTGCTGCGTGCCTGGCGGCGGCCGCAGATCCTGCGCGAGGACGAGCCGGCCGCCAGGGCCTGGCTGTACACGGTGGCGCGCAACCTGGTGATCGACCATCAGCGCAGCGCGCGGTCGCGGCGCGAGCTGACCAGTGACGACGTCCCGGAGCGGGCCACCGAGGACGCGACGATCGCGGTGCTGGACGAGTGGCTGGTGACGGACTCGCTGGCGCAGCTGTCCGCGGAGCACCGGGTGGTGCTGGTGCACGCGTACTACGGCCGCCGGTCGGTCGCCGACATCGCGGCCGAGCTGGGGATCCCGGCCGGGACGGTGAAGTCGAGGTTGCACTACGGGTTGCGAGCGCTGCGGCTGGCGCTGCAGGAGAAGGGGGTGACGAGCCAGTGATGGGTCACGAGACGGCCGATCCCTACCGGGACTGGGACGCGGCCTACCTGCTGGGAGCGCTGTCGCCCGCCGAGCGGCGTGAGTACGAGGAGCACCTCGCGACCTGCCCGGACTGCTCGGCCGAGGTCGCGGCACTGGCCGGGATGCCGGGCGTGCTGTCCGTCGTACCGCGGGAACGGGCCCTGGAGCTGCTCGCGGCCGAGCCCGAGGGCGCGCCGCCGGCTGACCTGGTGCCGAGGCTGGCGGACGCGACGCGGCGGATCCGGCGCCGGGCGCACTACCGGGTCGCCGCGCTGGTCGCCGCCGCGGCCGCGGTCGCGGCCGTCACGGTTTGGGCGGTGCCGCGGACGCTGCCCTCGGAGGCGCCGGCAGCGGGCCGGTCCGTCGTCCTCGGCTCGGAGTACGAGGTGCCGCTGAGCGCCGAGGCACGGCTGGTCTCCGTACCGTGGGGAACCCGGATCGAGATGACCTGCCGGTACGACGCATCCCCTTCGAAGCCGCGAGCCTCCAAGGTCTACGCGATGTACGTCACCGACCGGACCGGCAAGGCGACCGAGGTGGCGACCTGGCGCGCCGACCCGGGCACCGAGGCCCGGCCGGACGCGACCACGACACTGCCGCTGGACCAGATCGCCGCCGTGGACGTCCGCACCATCGACACCGGCCGGGTCGTGCTGCACGCCGATCTCTAGGAGACCTGCCGGTGGGTAGCGCCGTGGTCCGAGCTCCTTCCAGCCATCAAACGGTACCGGCTCGGACCGGCCGACGCCGCCGGTGCCGGGGACACGCTACGGTGCCCTCCGGCGGATCAGAAGGTGCTGACGAACTGCCTGTGGACGACCAGCACGGCGATCGCGCCGTAGGCCAGTCCGGCCGCGATGAGCGCCGCGCCGCGGATCCGTCCGGGCCTGATTGCCTCTGGCAACGATCGTGAGTTGAGGCGCCACAGCAGAAGGGCGGTGACGCAGCGCGTCGCGGCGGCGATGCCCGCCGAGATCGACAGCAGCACCCGCGGCTGGTCGAGGCCGAGCGCGATGATCACGAGGCCCGCGGCGACCAGCGCCCAGACCGACCCGGTGTAGGCGACCGGCTCCCCGGCCGTGCTGCGGCCGCACCGGCTCGTGAGCAGCCCGGCGCCGAGCCGGGACGTGTAGTCCACGATGCCGGTCGCCGCGACGAACAGCGCGAACGCGACCACCGCCCAGAACAGGTACCCGAGCCAGCCGCCGGCGACCGTCTGCAGTGTCAGGCCCTCGATCTTCAGGAACCCGGCCGCGTTCTCCACGGCCGGGTTCCCGGTCAGCGTGACGCGCGCGAGCACGGTGCCGAGCACGACCGAGACGAGCGCGATGCCACCGAACCCCAGCACCTGCTCCGTGGTGGCGGATCGCCACCACAGCCGCCACCGCGCAAAGTTCACCGGGTCGTCCGCCAGGACGAGGTCGCCGGCGGGCACCGTGCCGCTGCCGGTCACCCGTCGCGCGCCCGTGATCGGCGAGACCAGCCGGGGCATCCGCAGCCCCATCCCGAAGCCCTTGTCGCGGGTCCAGTCGCTCTGCACCAGGTTCTGGCCCGCGCCCGTCCCGGCATACGCGATCGCGCCGAGCAGCACCGTCCAGCCGACCTGCCCGGGTGGCGTTTCGTGCACACCGGGCCAGCTGTGTCCTCGGACGGCGAGGACCGCGACCACGACGGTGAAGAGCCCGGCGGCCGCGAGCTTCGCAAGCACCAGCCGCTCCACCAGCACGTACACGACCGGCGCGAAGGTCAGCACGACCCCGGCCGTGACCAGCACCCCGGCCGCGAGCCAGCGTCGGTCGCCGCCGCCGAACAGGTACGTCAGCACCGACGCCGTGCTCACCGCCCAGCCGGGCCACAGGTTCCCGGCGTACGCGGACCCGGCGAGCAGCGCGCCCCAGCCCCGGCCGAGCCGCGCCACCCCGGACAGCGCGGTCGCGCCCGTGGCCAGCGTGTACCGCTCGGCCTCGAGGTTCAGCAGGCACTGCGCGGCGATCCCCGCGGCCGCCGCCCACAGCACGACCAGCCCGGCTTGGGTGGCGAGATACGGCCACACGATCAGCTCGGCCGCGACCATCCCCGCGCCCGTGCCGACCAGCCCCGGCCCGGGCCTCCAACGCCGCGCCGGCGGCTCGGGCAGCTCCGCCGGCACCGGTACGGCAGGGTACCGGGCCGGCAGACCCGGCCCGCCGCGGTCCGTCGTACCTGACATGAGCCGATCCTCCCCGGCCGCCGCACATCGTCGTACGACGGGTCCCGCCGGCGTGCGCGCGCAGGCCGGGATGGCCGATCCGTGGGTCTGGTGGGCCGAGCCGGCCGCGGTGACCGACCCCGCGCAGACCGCCCGGCTGGCGGATGTGCCCGCGGAGGCCGCGGTACTCACGCCCGGGGAGGCGGCGGCCTACGTCCGTCGTACCCGGGGAACACGCGGGCGGCCCGCCACCGGGTGGGCCAGCCTGACGCCGACCGAGCTGGACGTCGTACGGCTTGCCGTCGAGGGCCTCGACAACCCCGAGATCGGGGCCCGGTTGTACATCAGCCGCAGCACGCTGACGTCGGGCTGACCGTACGCATCACGGGGTCCGCGCCCGGGAAGCCGAAGACGTGGTTGAACATCACGGCGCAGAAGCCGACGGTGGCGCCGAACGAGAGCACGTTCGCGATCACCAGCAGCACCGCCGCGGCGATCGAGCGCAGCAGCAGCATCAGGACGACGAAGATGACGCCGAGGATGGCGGGGATGAT
>DASXRB010000851.1:0-2460 GCA_036506875.1 Kribbellaceae bacterium
TCACGACCGCGGCGGCGGTCGTGAACGCCACCCGGATCGGCGCCGGTCACTGGCGCGAGCACGTCCAGGCCCGCACCGACCTGCTGGCCGGCAAGCTCAGCCAGGCCGCCACGAAGGCGATCTGGAAGCGCACCCGGCTCGCCGGCCCGGCCGACCTGACCCGGCTGGCGGCCGCCACCGCCGCGCACCAGCCGACCCGCGGCGCGTGCGCGAAGATCGCCGGCGCCGCCGGTACCGCGTGCCGACACCGGATGGCCGTGCTCGAAGCCGCCGCAGGCGCCGGGCGGGCGGCCGTCCGGGACTGGGAGGCGCACCTGCGGATGATGGCCGTGCACAAGTCCGGCGACATGACCGACACGCAGGCCCAGGCCATGTGGGTCACCCAGTGGCGCACCGCGCCGAAGAACCTCGACGCGTTCGCCCGGGCCTACGCCGTACTCACCCGGACCGGGGCCTGCCACCCCGCCTGAGCGCGTCCGCCACGGGGCATGATGGCGGGCATGACGGTCATCCGGTACGGCACACCGCGGGCGCGCTGGGTGCTCGCCGCGACGGCGCTCGGCTCGGGGATGGCGTTCCTGGACGGCACGGTCGTCAACGTCGCGCTGCCGGCGATGGGCCGCGACCTCGACGCGGACGTCGCCGGCCTGCAGTGGATCCTGAACGGCTACATGCTGATGCTCGCCGCCCTGATCCTGCTCAGCGGCACGCTCGGCGACCGGTTCGGCCGGCGGCGGCTGTTCGTGATCGGCATCGTCTGGTTCGCGGTGGCCTCCGCGGTCTGCGCGGTCGCACCGACGCTGTCCGTGCTGGTGGCCGGGCGGATCCTGCAAGGTGTCGGCGGGGCGCTGCTCACGCCGGGCAGCCTGGCGATCCTGCAGACCACGTTCCGGGCCGAGGACCGCGGCCGCGCGGTCGGCGCGTGGTCCGGGATGACGGCGGTGGCCGGCGCGGTCGGCCCGTTCGTCGGCGGCTGGCTGGTCGACGTGAGCTCGTGGCGCTACATCTTCCTGCTGAACCTGCCGCTGGCCGCCGTCACGGTCGCGATCACGCTGCGACACGTGCCGCAGAGCCGCGACGACGAGCCGGAAGGCCCGCTCGACCTGGCCGGCGCGGCGCTGGCGACCACCGGGCTCGGCGCGCTCACCTACGGCCTGATCGCGGCCGGCGACCGTGGTTTCGGCGACGCGGCGGTGCTGGTCACACTGCTCGGCGGGGTCGCGCTGCTGGCCACGTTCGTCGTCACCGAGCTGCGCAGCAGCCACCCGATGCTGCCGCCGGCGATCTTCGCCAACCTGCGCTTCACCGGCGCCAACCTGGTCACGGTCGTCGTGTACGGCGCGCTGGGTACCGCCACCTTCCTGCTCGTCGTCTACCTCCAGCAGGTACTGGGATACTCCGCGCTCGAGTCCGGCGCCGCGCTGCTGCCGATGACGCTGCTGATGCTCGGCCTGTCCGGCCGATCCGGGCAGCTCTCGGACCGGCTCGGGGCCCGGCTGCCGATGACGGCCGGGCCGCTGCTGATGGCGGCCGGCTTCCTGCTGATGTACCGGGCCCGGCCCGGATCGTCGTACCTGTTCGTGGTGCTGCCGGCGGTCGTCGTACTCGGTCTCGGCCTGGTCGCGACGGTCGCCCCGCTGACCGCCACCGTGCTGTCGTCGGTGGAGGACCGGCACGCGGGACTGGCCTCCGGGGTGAACAACGCCGTCGCGCGCTCGGCGCAGCTGTTCGCCGTCGCGGGCATCCCGATCGCGGCCGGGATCACCGGTGACGCGTACCGCGACCCGGTCGCGCTCGGCGACGGCTTCCGGACGGCGATGTGGATCTCGGCCGCGCTCGCCGCGCTCGGTGGTCTGGTCGCGTTCGCCACCATCGGCGCGCGGCGGCCCGCCGCGGCCGAGCCCGAGCCGGCGCCGGCACCCGCGGGGGCAGGCAACCGGCACTGCGCGCTCGAGGCTCCGCCGCTGTCGTCCTGCCCGGGCTCCACCGCGAGTGCGACGACCCCCGACGCCGCCTGACACGCCGTCCGGGAGCCTTCGACCAGCTGCCGCAGCCGCCGGCTGACCGCGTCACCTGGGCTTGCGCAGGTAGGTCCGTCGCAGGCCGTCCGGCAGCCGCTCGATCGCGTAGCGGAGCATCGTCCGCGGCATCCGCGGGGCGTGCTCGTCGAGGAACATCAGCAGCTCGGTCGTGTCCACCCGCTTGCCGGCCTCGCGGAGCATCCATCCGCTCGCCTTGTGGATCAGGTCCTCGCGGTCGCCCAGGACCAGCTCCGCCAGCCGGTAGGTGTCCGCCGTCTGCCCCTCGACGATGAACCGTAGCGTCGCGACCAGCGCGACCCGCCGGGCCCACAGGTTGCTTGAGGCAACGAGTTCGTAGAGCTCGTCGCGAGGCTTGTCCAGCAGGTACCCGCCGACGATCGCGGGCGCGCTGCCGTCGACGAGGTCCCAGTTGTCGACG
>DASXRB010000852.1:0-6065 GCA_036506875.1 Kribbellaceae bacterium
GTGAGTGGCAAAGGGTGCTAGGGCACCCTTTGCCACTCACGGGGCGGGGGAGGCGGCCGGCCGGCGGACCTGGCGGCGCAGGTCGCCGGTGCCGCGGACGAAGCCGTGCAGCGACAGCCAGTGCGCCGTGAACTTCGGGTCGGGGTGGGCGCTCGGGATGACGTTGTAGATGTAGTTCAGCCCGCGCTCGGCGGCCTCCTCCTCGAGCCGGTCCACGATGAAGGTTCCGATGCCGGCGCCGCGCCGCGCCGGGTCGACGAAGAAGGTGATCTGCGCGTCGCCCCATTCGGTGTCGAGCCAGCCGTAGCCGACCACGTCCCCGGCGTCGTCCGTGACCCGCCACCACTCGTCGGCCAGGCGCTGGCCCGGCGACGGTGGCGCCACGCCGACCGCGGCAAGCTCGGTCGGACGGAACAACCGCCGCTTGTCGGCATCCCAGAGCGGCGCGTCTTCCTTGGTCCACAGCAGGGCCATGAGGGTCACCTCTCGAGCTTGAGGTTGTAGACGCGGGCGGCGTTGCCGGCGAGCACGAGGTCGGCGGTTTCCTCGTCCGGGCACAGGGCGGCGACGGCGCGGGCGTTGACCGCGATGCCCGGGATGCCGGGCCAGTCCGTGGCGAAGATCATCCGCCGGGTCAGCCGTGCCCAGCTGTGCCGGGTGTAGTAGGTCTGCAGCCGCGACGGCGGCAGGCCGGACAGCTCGATCCAGACGTGCTCGTTGGTCAGGGCGAGGAAGGCCGCGGCGTCGTACCACCAGCCTCGTCCGCCGTGCGCGAGCACAATGTCCAGTGATCGGAAGTCGCGCAGCACGTCGTCGAGCAGGATGGGGTCGCCGAACTGGTTCATCGCCCCGGGGAAGGTCGACGTGCCGCAGTGCACGACGACCGGGATGCCGGCGGACCGGCAGATCTCGTAGGCCGGGTACATGGCCCGGTCGTTCGCGGGGAAGCCGCCGTGCACCGGATGCACCTTCATCGCGATCGCGCCGAGGTCGAGTTGCCGCCGCAGCTCGTCGGCGACCGGGTAGTGCACGTGCGGGTTGATGTTCGCGGCGAACCTCACGCGGTCGGACACCAGCGGCAACATGTCCTCGACCGTCTGCCAGCCGGTCACCTTGGGGCTGTACTCGGTCAGCACCACCGCAACGTCCACGCCCTCGGCTTCGAGCAGCGCGTGGAAGGCGTCGGGGCGCACCGCGCCGGCGTCGTCGTAGAGCTCGCGCAGCGCCGGCGTGCCGTAGCCCTGCAGCCACACGTCCCACGACAGCTTGAGCGCGGGCAGCCGGGCCGGGTGCAGGTGGACGTCGACGAGCGGGCGGCCGTCAAGCACCGGCCGGCTCGACTTCCGGGGCGCCGGCCGGCTCGAGGTCCGGGGTGATCAGCAGCGTGGCCGACATCGCCCGCAACTCGACCCGCCGGATCTTGCCGGTGGCGGTGGTCGGATAGGAGTCGACGAAGACGATCTTCCGAGGCCGCTTGAACGACGGCATCCCCTCCCGGCAGAAGTCGATCAGCTCCTGCTGGGTGGTGGACAGGCCGGCGCCGAGGACGACGTACGCGACCGGCCGTTCCAGGCCGTCGGTGTCCGGTGCCGCGACCACCACCGCCTGCGCGACCGCGGGATGCGCCAGCAGCCGGGCCTCGACCTCGGCCGGGCTCACCCACATCCCGCTGACCTTCAGCATGTCGTTGGTGCGGCCGAGGCAGGAGTAGTAGCCGTCGGCGTCCCGCACATAGGTGTCACCGGTGCGCAGCCACTCGCCGCAGAACACCTGCCGGGACGCCGCGTACCGGGACCAGTACCCGGTGGCCGCCGAGTCGCCGCGCACGTACAGCGTGCCCGGTGCGCCGGCCGGGACCACCTCACCGGTCTCGGACCGGATCTCCAGGTCGTAACCGGGCACGGCGACGCCGGTGGTGCCCGGCCGCACCGCGCCCTCCGCGTTGGACAGGAAGATGTGCAGCATCTCGGTCATGCCGATGCCGTCGATGATCTCGATGCCGAAGTGGCTGGTCCACCGCTGATAGAGGGCAGCCGGCAGCGCCTCGCCGGCCGAGGTGGCCAGCCGCACCCCGGCCAGCGCGTCGGCGGGCAGGTCGGCACGCAGCATGTTGGCGAAGAAGGTCGGCCCGCCGAAGAACAGGGTCGCGCCGAACTCTCGGGCGCGGGAGACCATCAGGTCCGGCCTCGACGGGCCCGGCTCCAGGATGGCCGCCGCCCCGACGGACAGCGGGAACAGAACCGAGTTGCCGAGGCCGTAGGCGAAGAACGCCTTGGCCGCCGAGAGGCACCGGTCGTCGGGGCGGATCCCCAGCACCTGCGCGGCGTACGTCTCGCACACCACCTGCACGGACCCGTGCCGGTGCATCGCGCCCTTCGACCTGCCAGTGGTTCCAGATGTATAGAGCCAGAACGCCGGCGAGTCGGCGATCGTCGGGTAGACGGCCGGGTCGGGGTCGGCCGCGGCCACCAGGGCGTCGAGGTCGTGGACGTGCTGGTGCTCGACGGCGGCGCCGCCCGCGGCGAGCACGCCGCGCAACTCGGGCGCGGCCGCGGCGGCCTGCGTCGCAATGGCCGCGAACTCTGCCGTGACGGCGAGCAGGCGGGCCCGCGAGTCATGCAGCAGTTCCGCGAGTCCGTCCGCCCGGAGCATGGTGGAGACCGGCACCGGCACGGCACCCATCCGCATCGCGGCGAGGTAGACGGCCACGAAGTCGGGGCTGTCGGACATGCACATCAACACGCGCTGCTCGGGCTCCAGACCGGCGCCGCGGAGGACGGCCGCGGTGCGCTGGACCCGGTCGAGGAGCGCCGCATAGGTCAGCTCGCCGGCCGGTCCGGTGATGGCGACGCGGTGGCCGTCACCGGCCAGCACCCGCCGGTCGAGCAGGTACTCGCATGCATTGAACGAGTCGCTGGTCATGGCAGGTGAACGTAGTCGTAGTCGAACGGCTTGCCATTGATTCCCTGCCGGGGCGGGGCGATCCAGGCAGCGATCTTGCCGCGCTCGTGCACCGGCTGCATGAGCGAGCGGACATAGGTCTTGTCCACCTCGGTGGGCAGCCACTCCCCCTTGCGCCGTTTCCACTCCTCGGCCGAGATGCGCTCACCCCGTGGCGTGGCCTCGATGCCGGAGAACGCACCGACGCGCCGGTTGAACGCGATGTGCGGCAACGCCAGCCGCCTGGCGAGCCCGCCGTCCGCGAGGATCCTGTTCCATCGCTTGACCCCGCCCTCGCAGTCGGCGATGTACTCCAGCCGCAGGTCGGAGTTGAGCCCCACCAGGGCGGCCACCTCGGTCTGACCGATCTCGCCGTCCACCAGCGCGTCCACCATCATCGAGTCGTCGGTGAGCCGGTGGTCGTCCTTGCGGCGGCCCTCCAGCCAGCGGCCCTTCAGCCCGGCTGTGTAGTAGTTCCCCACGTTCGTCGAGGTCTCCGACCCGAACAGGTCCAGCGACACCGCGTAGTGGAAGTTCAGGTATTTCTGGATGATGTCCAGCGGGATGGCGCCGTACGGGATCACGTCGTCGGTGTCGTGCTCGCGCATCACCTGCACGGTCCGCTCCACCACCCGGTCGACGCCGGTGGTGCCGACCATCATGTGGTGCGCCTCCTCCTTGAGCATGAACTCGCAGGTGCGCGACAGCGGGTCGAACGCCGACTCCTTCAACGTGCCGAGCTGGTACTTGCCGTCCCGGTCGGTGAAGTAGGTGAACATGTAGAACGACAGCCAGTCCGGGGTTTCCTCGTTGAACGCGCCGAGGATCCGCGGGGCGTCCTCGCTGCCCGAGTTGCGGTGCAGCAACTCCTCGGCCTCCTCCCGACCCTCGCGGCCGAAGTAGGCGTGCAGCAGATAGACCATCGCCCAGAGGTGGCGGCCCTCCTCGACGTTGACCTGGAACAGGTTGCGCAGGTCGTACAGGCTCGGCGCGGTCGCTCCCAGGTTGCGCTGCTGCTCGACCGACGCGGGCTCGGTGTCGCCCTGGATCACGATCAGCCGCTGCAGGTCGGCCCGATACTCACCGGGCACCTTCTGCCAGGCCGGCTCGCCCTTCTGCTGGCCGAACCCGATCCGGCGGTCCTTCTCCCGTTCCGCCAGGAAGATGCCCCACCGGTAGTCCCTCATCGCCACGTGCCCGAAGTGCGCCCAACCCTCGCGCCCGACGTTGATCGCCGTGCGCAGGTAGACGTCCTCGGTCGGCAGCGCCGGCCCCATCGACTCCCACCAGCGCAGGAAGTTGGGCTGCCAGGACTCGAGGGCCCGCTGCAGCCGCCGGTCCCCGTGCAGCTCGACGTTGTTGGGGATCTTCTCCGAATAGTCGGCGGTGGTCGTCATGCTTCAGACTCGATTCCAGTCGAAGTCGGCGCGCTGACCGGTGCCGAACTTGCGCAGCGCGCCGTCGGACCCGGAGGCATTGGGGCGGTAGAAGATCCAGTTCTGCCAAGCGCTGAGCCGTCCGAAGATCTTCGTTTCCAGCGTTTCCGGCCCGGCGAAGCGGTAGTTCGCCTCCATGCCGATGAGTGCGTCGGGGCTGAAGCTGGCCCGCTCCTCGAGCGCGATGCGCACCTCGTCGTCCCAGTCGATGTCGTCGGGTGCGAAGGTGACCAGCCCCAGCTCCTCGGCGTCTTCGGCCTCGAGCGCCTCGTCTCGGCGGTCGTGGATCGCCGTCAGCGCGGCGTCGTTCCCGAGGAACCTGGTCTGCAGACGGGTCAGGCCGTTGCCCATCGGCAGCGGCCCCAGGTTCATCTCGGTCACCGTGATCGTCGCCGGTTCCGCGTCTGTGTCATGATCAGGGCCCTCGAATGTGCCGAGCAGCTGGTAAGAGCGATCGGCGGCGAGCGCGATCTCCAGTAGGGAGCCGGCGAAGCAGCTGCCCGGCTCGATCAGCGCGATCAGGCTGCGGCTGGTGACATCCAGGCGTTTGAGGGTGCGCTTGAGGTAGTGCATGATTTCGTTGGCCAGCCAGCCGTCGGCGGCGCTGCTTTCGACGCTGTCCAGCAGCACACGGTCGTGGCTGCGCACCCGGTCGGCCTGGCCCTCGGTGCGCAGCACCCAGGTGCCGAGGTCCGCCTCGTTGGTGCGCAGGTCGAGGATCAGGTCGTCGAGCTCGCGGGTCATGGCCAGCGTCCAGAAGTCGGCGCCATCGATCGTCGCGGGTGCGTCCTGGTCGGGTCCACGCACGACGATCCGCGCGCAGCGGCCGGCCCGGTCGAGCGTCGCCGACACGTAGCGGTAGTCGATCCGGTCGTCGGTCCGCTCCTTGGCCAGCGGCGTGAGGTTGATGCCGGTCGCGTCCGCCGGGCGTCTCGACGTGCCGGCCAGCTCTCGCGCCCGCGCGGCCACGGTGTCGTCCCACTTCGCCCGCGGCACGGCCTCGTCCACCAGCCGCCAGGCAACGGCCTTCCGGCCGCCGATGCCCTCCGCCTTGGTGGCGAACACATCGGCGAGGTCACGGCGCACCCTGCGCTTGTCCACCACCCTGGTCAGCCCGCCAGTGCCGGGCAGGACGCCGAGCAGGGGCACCTCCGGCAGTGACACCGCGGACGACCGGTCGTCGACCAGCATGATGTGCTCGCAGGCGAGCGCGAGCTCGTAACCGCCCCCGGAAGCCGTCCCGTTCACCGCCGCCAGGTAAGCCTGCCCGGAGTGCGCCGTCGCGTCCTCGATGCCGTTGCGGGTCTCGTTGGTGAACTTGCAGAAGTTCACCTTCCAGGCGTGCGGTGACGCGGCCAGCATGCGGATGTTGGCGCCGGCGCTGAAGATCCGGTCCTTGCCGCTGGTGATGACGACCGCGCCCACCTCGGGGTGCTCGAACCGCAGCCGCTGCACCGCGTCGTACAGCTCGATGTCCACGCCGAGGTCATACGAGTTGAGCTTCAGCTCGTAGCCGGGAACCAGGCCGGCGTTCTCGTCGACGTCCATCGTCAGCGTGGCGACGCGGCCGTCGACGGCCAGCCGCCAGTGCTTGTAGCGGGCCGGTTCGGTGCGGAAGTCGACCCGGTCGCGCGCCCGTCCGGCCGCGGCCGGCAGATCCTCCGATGTTTCTTCGGATGCTACTTGCGA
>DASXRB010000853.1:0-2780 GCA_036506875.1 Kribbellaceae bacterium
GTCCGCGCGGCGGTCGAGACGCTGCTCGAACCCCTGGTCGGCGCCGACCCGCTGCCGATCGAGGACCACTGGCAGGTCCTCGCCAAGGGCGGCTTCTACCGCGGCGGTCCGGTGCTGTCGAGTGCGCTGGCCGGTATCGACCAGGCGCTGTGGGACATCAAGGGCCGCTCGCACGGCGTGCCGGTGCACGAGCTGCTTGGCGGTCCGGTGCGCGACCGGGTGCGGGTCTACACCTGGATCGGCGGCGACACACCGCGCGACCTGGCCGCCGACGCCGCGCGCAAGGTCGAGGCCGGCTTCACCGCGGTCAAGTGCAACCTGGCCGGTGTGCTGCCGCCGGTGCCCAGCCCCGAGGAGGTGCGGGCCATGGTCGGCGCGGTCGAGGCGGTCCGCGCCGAGGTCGGCGACCGCGTCGACATCGCTCTCGACTTCCACGGCCGCTTCACCACCGCGGCCACCCGGCGGGTGCTGCCGCTGCTCGAGCCGCTGCTGCCGTTGTTCGTCGAGGAGCCGGTGCTGCCGGAGTTCTCCCGCGACCTGCGCCGGGTGGTCGAGTCGACGTCCATCCCGATCGCCGCCGGCGAACGGCTGTACTCGCGGTGGGACTTCCGTGACGTGCTGACGACCGGCATCGCGGTCGCGCAGCCCGACCTGTCCCATGCCGGCGGGATCTCCGAGGTACGACGGATCGCCGCCGCCGCCGAGGCGTACGACGTGACGCTGGCGCCGCACTGCCCGCTGGGCCCGATCGCGCTCGCCGCGTCGCTGCAGATCGACTTCGCGGTACCGAACTTCCTCATCCAGGAGCAGAGCCTGGGCATCCACTACTCCACCGGAAACGACCTGCTCGACTACCTGGCCGATCCGGCGGTGTTCCGGTTCGACGACGGCTATGTCGACCGGCCGACCGGTCCCGGTCTCGGCATCGAGATCGACGAGGACGCCGTGCGGCGGGCCGCTGCCGGAGGGCACCGGTGGCGCAACCAGATCTGGCGGCACCCCGATGGAGCCTTCGCGGAGTGGTGACCACGCAAGGCCTGCTCGACGAACTGGCGGCGGCGCGAGTGCTGGCGATCCTGCGCACGCCTGCCGCGGCCACCGCGGTCGCCGCGGCCGCGACGTTGGCCGAGCACGGAGTCAACCTGTGCGAGGTCGCGCTCGGCACACCGGACGCGTTCGAGGCCATCGCCGCGATCCGCGCCGCGGGCCGGCTGGTCGGCGCGGGCACCGTCACCACCGCCGCCGACCAGGTCCCGGCCTACCTGGCCGCGGGCGCGGTCGCGGTCGGTATCGGTTCGCCGCTGATCGGCGACCGCACGGACGTGGGCCGCCGGGCCGCCGGGCTGCGCGACGTCCTGGCGGCGTGCCCGTGAACGACGTGCCCGCGTGTCACCGGTCACAGCGACTGGCAAGCACTTCCGGGGCGTGACGAGCTGGGCCTGCTCGATGGGGCGGACGGCCACGGTCCGGTGGCCGCCCGCCGACACGTCGTTCTCAGATGGACTCCAGGTCGCGTTCGATCGCGGCCAGTTCCTCCGCGCTGCCCTGGACCTTCGGGCCCGTGAACCACTTGCGGGCCGAGACCATCCACCAGATGCCGGCGAAGCCGAGCACGACGAGCACCGCGATCGGGGTGTAGTTGAACGTGCTGCTGCTGACCGGGCTGACCTGCGGCAGCATGAACAGCACGGTGATGAACGCGACCCAGACGATCGCGATGATCCCGATCGGACGGCTCCAGCGGCCGAGGTTCCACGGGCCGGGCTGGAAGCGGTCGCCCTGCAGCAGCCGCAGCAGCGTCGGCAACACGTACGCGATGTAGAGGCCGATGACCGCGATCGAGGTCACCGCGGCGTACGCGGTCACGTTCCACAGGTAGGGCAGTCCCAGCAGGAAGGCGCCCACGGCCGCCAGCCAGATCGCGTTGGTGGGTGTGCGGGTGCGCTTGTTGATCTTGTGCCAGAAAGCCGACGCCGGCAGCGCGCCGTCGCGGGAGAACGCGTAGATCATCCGCGAGTTCGCGGTCACCGACGACATCCCGCAGAAGAACTGCGCGCCGACCACGACGAGCAGCAGCACCTTGGCGAACGAGTCGCCGACGGCGTCGATGAAGATCTGCGCGGGCGGTACGCCGGTGTCGCTGGACAGCGCGCCGTCGTAGCTCTGGATCGCGAACGTCAGCCCGATCAGCAGCACCCAGCCGGCGACCAGCGAGACCACGATCGACATCACGATGCCGCGTGGACCGGTGCGAGCCGCGTCGTGCGTCTCCTCGGTCATGTGCGCCGACGCGTCGTACCCGGTGAAGGTGTACTGCGCGAGCAGCAGGCCGAGCAGCGCGACGTAGAACGTGGACGACCAGCCGGTGTTGTTGACGAAGTGGCCGAACACGAAGCCGGCCGACTGGTGGTGGTCCGGCACGAAGGCCAGCGCGCCGACGATCAGCAGCACGCCGGCGATGTGCCACCACACGCTGATGTCGTTGAGCATGGCAACCAGCTTGACGCCGAACGAGTTCAGCAGGCCGTGCAGCACCAGGATCACGCCGAACAGGATGATCGTGTGCCCGGGCGTGGCGCTGAACCCGAACACCAGGTCCAGCAGCGCGTTCAGGAAGAACGCCCCGCCGAAGTCGATACCGGCCGTCACCGCGACCTGGCCGAGGAAGTTGAACCAGCCGGTGAACCAGGACCAGGCCGCTCCGTGCGACGGAGCCAGCTTGGCCGACCAGTAGTACAGCCCGCCGGCGGTCGGGTAGCTGGAGCAGACCTCGGCCATGG
>DASXRB010000854.1:0-2015 GCA_036506875.1 Kribbellaceae bacterium
TCGCCCCGGCGGGGACGCCCATCGTGAACCGCTGCGACGAGCCCTGCGCCCCGGACAGGTTCGTGACCGGCACGCCGTTGGTCAGCACCGTGCTGCTGCTCGTGGTGTAGCTGCCGGTCAGGCTGACACCGGAGTAGGCCGAGTACCCGTAGACCAGCACGTAGTACGTGCCCGCCTGGGCGGTGCTGATCGAGCAGGTCTCGCTGGTGGTGCTGCCGTCGGACTTGCAGTCGTACGACGCGGTGGTCGGCGCCGACCCGAACTTCACGTAGAGGTCCGCGTCACCGCTGCCACCGCTGGTCACGAACTTCAGGTTCGTCGCGCCGGACGGGACCACCATCGTGAACTGCTTCGACGAGCCGGTGGCGCCGGACAGGTTCGTGACCGGTACGCCGTTGCTGAGCACGGTGCCGCCGCCGGACGAGGTGACGTTCAGCGCGATGGTCGCGGTGTGGGTCTTGCTGCCGGACGTCGCGGTCACCGTCACGTTCGCGGAGCCCGTGGTGGCCGTGGCCGACGCCGTGAAGGTCAGCGTCGAGCTCGCGCTGCCGTTCGCGGCCGGGGTCACCGAG
The DNA here is from genome assembly GCA_036506875.1 of Kribbellaceae bacterium. Taxonomy (GTDB): domain Bacteria; phylum Actinomycetota; class Actinomycetes; order Propionibacteriales; family Kribbellaceae; genus DASRHY01. The sequence goes on from DASXRB010000854.1 coordinate 573, forward strand.
GACGGGTTGAAGCTCGCCGTCACACCCGACGGCAGGCCGGACGCGGTCAGGCTGGTGGCCGAGCTGAAGCCGCCGGTGCTGGTCACCGTCACCGTGCTGGTGCCCGTGCCACCCTGCTGCACCGACACCGAGGACGGGTTCGCCGAGACGCTGTAGTCCGGCGTCGTCGAGCTGCCCTTCGCGTGGCAGGTGCCGGTCACCGAGTCGGTGAAGGTACGCCCGGAGACCGGGACGAAGTCGGCGGTGTAGCCGGTCGCGGTCAGCGTCAGCTTCTCCACACCGAACGTGCTGTAGTTGCTCTTCTCGATGGTGGCCGCGGTGCTGCCCCCGGAGCCGTACAGCGCCCGGCCACCGGTGCCGACGAGCAGCTCGCGTACGCCGTTGGCCTGCTCCTGGGTGCCGTCCGGCTTGGACGGGGCGAACCGGATGTAGTTGTGGTCGTGGCCGCTGAGCACCAGGTCGGCGTGGTAGTCGTACAGCGCCTGGAAGAACGGCTTCAGCGTGTTGTCGTCGCTGTAGTTGCCGGCCGCGAACCGCGAGTGGTGCCAGTACGCCGCCACGCAGGGCTTCGTGGTCGCGGCGAGGTCGTTGCGCAGCCAGGTCTCCTGGGTGCTGCCGGCCGTGCGGGCGAGGTTGGAGTTCAGCGCGATGAAGTGCCAGTCGCCGATGTCCCAGGAGTAGTAGCCCTTGCCGCGCTCCCCGGCCGGGCCGGTGCTCTGACCCGAGCCGTTGAAGTAGTCGAAGTACCCCGACGCGTTCGAGGTGTTGTACTCGTGGTTGCCCGGCGTCGGATGCGTGATCGACTTGTACGCGCCCCACTCGGGGTCGTAGTTGTTCGTGTACTCGCTCAGCGTGCCGCTGTCGTAGGCGTTGTCGCCCGCGGTGTAGACCGCGTCCGGGTTGATGCCGTCCAGCACCGCGCGGGTCTGGTTGCAGGCGCTGCCGCAGATGTCGCCGGCACCCGCGACCGTGACGGTCGTGTCGACCAGCGACTGGGTCCCGGACTGGTAGGAGTCGATCGAGTAGCCGCTGGCCGGGTCGGACAGCTTCGGCGTGACGGTGACGCAGCGGCCCTCGAACGCCTTGCTGTGGAAGGCCTTGCCCTGCCAGTTGCGGCTGGTCAGCGTGGTGGCGCCGCCGGACCGGCCGGTCAGCGTGATCGAGTCGGCACCGCGCAGGTCGAGCTTCGCGACCCTCACCCGCAGCCACTTCGCGTCCGCGCCGGCGCAGACCTGGCGGGACGTGGCGGTGGCGGCGGTCGCGGTGAGGGCGACCGGGCCGCTCGTGCTGCCGTGCTCGGCGACCTGCTGGAGCTCCGGGGCAGGGGAGGTGACGAGTTTCGGGGGGTTCCCGGACTCGAACGAGCCGAGTGGGCCGGTGTCGGCGGTCGCGGCGGCCGCGGTCACCAGACCGGCGACCAGCAGGCCTCCGGCGGTGACGGCG
>DASXRB010000855.1:0-3276 GCA_036506875.1 Kribbellaceae bacterium
GAGTGGTCGAGCAGTACGTGGACACGCGGTTCGTCGCGCCCGCCCAGGTCGAGGGCAACCCGACGATGATCAGTACCGAGTCGCAGGGCGGTACCACCGACCTGGACAGCACCGGGTGGACGGCGGCGCAGCGGGAGACGATCGCGCGGATCAACGCCTGGCTGTTCGAGACGCACGGCATCCCGCTCGCGCTGATGCGCGACTCGCTGCCGTCGTCCAGCGGTATCGGCTACCACCGGCTCGGCATCGACCCGTGGCGCGTGGACGGCGGTGAGCTGTGGTCGACGTCGTTCGGCAAGCTCTGCCCGGGCGCGGCCCGGATCGCCCAGGTTCCCGGCACCATCACGCGCGCCAAGCAGCTCATCCAAGGAGACGGCACGATGGCATTCACCGACGAGCAGATCAACGACCTCGTCAGGTCCAACCTGGAGATCGCGCAGATCCTGCGCACCCACGCGGTCAGGATGGGTGAGCTGGTGAACCACGAACTGCCAGCCGTGCTCAGCCAGCTGACCCTGATCGCGAACCGCCTCGACTACGTCGCGAACAACGCGCTCCCGGCGATCAAGGAGGACGCCGACCGCGTCGCCGACAAGCTCGTGGGTCCGGACTCGAACTGAGGCCTCCGCGCAAGGTTCGAGCTGCTGTGCTCCGCCGCGGAGGGCTTCGAGGACCTCGGCGAGCCGGTCACCGCCGGGCAGGCCTGGCACGCGGCCGCGCGGATCGCGCCGACAGTCGCCGGAGGCAACCAGCTGCGGCTGCGGGCGATCGAGCTGTTCGAGCGCAGCGGCGCGGACCGCTCGCTGGCCGAGGTGCTGCGGGACCGCCGGCTGCATCGCGGTGAGAACCACGTGCCGATCCCGGCCAGCCAGCGGCACGTCGCGAGCGCGGGCCTCACCGTCCGGGAGCGCGAGGTCGCGGCGCTGGCGGCCCGCGGCTACACCGCGCAGGAGATCGCGACCGCACTGCAGATCTCGATCGGCACCGCCCGCAACCACCTGCTCAAGGTCCGGGAGAAGTTCGGCGGCGTCCCCAAGCGCCGTCTCGCCGAGCTCCTCACCGCCCAGCAACCTGACGCCTGAGCAGCCCTCGAGGAACGCCGCGACGACGGCGCCTTCAGGAGCGCGGCCGGACCGTCAGCGGGACCGGCTTGGCGGTGTCGGTGAAGAAGTCGTTGCCCTTGTCGTCGACGACCACGAACGCCGGGAAGTCCTCGACCTGGATCTTCCAGACCGCCTCCATGCCCAGCTCCGGGTACTCCAGCACTTCGACGGACTTGATGCAGTCCTGAGCCAGCCGCGCCGCCGGCCCGCCGATCGAGCCCAGGTAGAACCCGCCGTGCTCCTTGCACGCCGCCGTCACCTTCGCCGACCGGTTGCCCTTGGCCAGCATCACGAACGAACCGCCCGCGGCCTGGAACTGGTCGACGTACGCGTCCATCCGCCCCGCCGTCGTCGGCCCGAACGACCCTGACGCATAGCCCTCCGGCGTCTTCGCCGGCCCCGCGTAGTAGACCGCGTGGTCGCGCAGGTACCGCGGCATCGGCTGCCCGGCGTCGAGCCGCTCCTTGATCTTGGCGTGCGCGATGTCCCGCGCCACCACGAGCGGCCCGGACAGCGACAGCCGCGTTCTCACCGGAAGCTTCGACAGCTCGGCACGGATCGCGTCCATCGGCCGGTTCAGGTCGATCCGGACCACGTCACCCTCGTCCAGGTGCGCGTCGGTGGTGTCCGGCAGGAACCGCGCCGGCTCCCGCTCCAGCTCCTCCAGGAACACGCCCTCGGCCGTGATCTTCGCCAGCGCCTGCCGGTCCGCCGAGCAGGACACCGCGATCGCCACCGGGCAGGACGCGCCGTGCCGCGGCAGCCGGATCACCCGCACGTCGTGGCAGAAGTACTTGCCGCCGAACTGTGCCCCGATCCCGAACTGCTGGGTCAGCTCGAACACCTGCTTCTCCAGCTCCAGGTCCCGGAACCCGTGCCCCACCGGCGACCCCTCGGTGGGCAGCGTGTCGAGATACCGCGCAGACGCGTACTTCGCCGTCTTCAGCGCGTGCTCCGCCGACGTCCCGCCGACCACGATCGCCAGGTGGTAGGGCGGGCACGCCGCCGTCCCCAGCCCGCGGATCTTCTCGTCCAGGAACTCCAGCATCCGCGCCGGGTTGAGCACCGCCTTGGTCTCCTGGAACAGGAACGACTTGTTCGCCGACCCGCCGCCCTTTGCCATGAACAGCAGCTTGTACGACGGGACAGCACTGGCGTCGGTCCCCGTCGGCACAGAGTAGATCTCGACCTGCGCGGGCAGGTTCGTCCCGGTGTTCTTCTCGTCCCACATCGTCAGCGGCGCCATCTGCGAGTAGCGCAGGTTCAGATTCGTGTAGGCGTCGTACACGCCCCGGCTGATCCACTCCGCGTCGTCGGCCCCGGTGATGACCCGCTCGGACTTCTTGCCCATCACGATCGCGGTCCCGGTGTCCTGGCACATCGGCAGCACGCCGCCGGCCGAGATGTTGGCGTTCTTCAGCAGGTCGAGCGCGACGAAGCGGTCGTTGCCGGAGGCCTCCGGGTCGTCGATGATCCGCCGCAGCTGGGCCAGGTGCGAGGACCGCAGGTAGTGCGAGATGTCGTGCATCGCCTCCGCGGTCAGCGCCTGCAGCGCCGCCGGCTCGACCCGCAGGAACGTCTCGCCTCCCGCCTCGAACGTGCTCACGCCCTCGGTGGTGACGAGCCGGTACGACGTGTCGTCGGCACCGAGCGGGAGCAGGTCGGAGTAGGTGAACCCCACTGGGCTGGTCGATCCCGCGGACACCGGCGTACCTCCATCAGGACTGGTCTCAGGGTCGCAACCAGGGTAGGGCTGGGGTGTTCACGCCTCCACGACGCCCCTCACACCGTCCTACAGTGAACGACGTGGACGACGCACTCCGTGACCAGACCCCACCCCCGGACGGCACCGCGCAGGACACGCCGCGGGACCCGGCCCCGCCGCAGGACGCGCCGCAGGACCTCACGCTGCGGCGCCGGGTGTCCGATATCGAGCGTGAGGACGTCGCCGAGCGGCTGCGGGAGGCCGCCGGCGAGGGCAGGTTGTCGTACGTCGAGCTGGAGGAGCGGCTGGAGCAGGCCTACGGCTCGAAGACGTACGGCGAGCTGGTGAAGGTCACCGAAGACCTCCCGAACGGTGTGGCGCCGCCCGCCACCCAGCCCGGTTACGCGACCGTCACCCCGCTGCCCGCGCCTAGCCAGATCAAGGTCATCCTGTCGGAGTCGAAACGCA
>DASXRB010000856.1:0-1991 GCA_036506875.1 Kribbellaceae bacterium
ACCGGGAAGCCGAGCGCGCTGCCGGCGGACTGGCCGTCGAGGTGCATCTGCTGCAGTGCCGAGTCGACCCGGCGCATGACGGTGACCAGCGCGGCCGTGGCGACGAACAGGACGAAGGCCACCGAGGTACGCCAGGACAGCCGTCCGAACGCGGGTTGCCACCAGGGCCTGCCCACGACGGCGGGCGGAGCGGGCGCGCCGGGCCCGCCGGGTGGCGCCACGGGCGCTGCGGCCGCTGGCCCGGGCGGCGCTGGAGCCGCCGGCTTGACGGGTGGTGGCGCGGTATCCGCGGGGCGCTTCCCGCGTCTAGGCAGCAGGACGTCGGCGATCGCGCCGAACAGGTCCGCGAGCAGGTGCTCCCACAGCCACCGCGCGGCCCAACCGAGCGGCCACAGCAGCGCGGCGAGCGCCAGTTCGAGCACCCGGCCGACGGCCTCGGTCCAGCCGAGCGGCCCACCACCTGGAAGTCTCATCACACACCAGCCCCTGGATGACGACGAGCAGGAACGGTGGCATCGTCGTACCCGCGAAGATCGCCGGTGTCGGACGTCTCGCGCATCAGAAACCCCCGGTCCCATGACCTCGGATGCAACCGCGTCCCGAGAGAGTCTCACTCTCGGTGACGCCGCACAAGACGAGAGCGACCTAGGGCGTGCCCTAGGGTTCGAAGCGGTAGCCCATTCCCGGTTCGGTGCGCAGGTAGCGCGGGCGCGCCGGATCGGGTTCGAGCTTGCGGCGCAGCTGCGCCATGTAGACGCGCAGGTAGTTGGTCTCCGCCTCGTACCCCGGCCCCCACACCTCGTGCAGCAGCTGCTTCTGCGCGACGAGCTTGCCCGGGTTGCGGACCAGCTGCTCCAGCAGTCCCCACTCGGTCGGTGTCAACCGCACCTCGCCGGCCGCCGTCGTGACGCGCTTGGCGGCCAGGTCGACGGTGAAGGCGTCGGTCCGCACCACCGGCTCGGACTCCACCGGCGCCACCCGGCGAAGCGCCGCGCGCATCCGGGCCAGCAGCTCGTCCATCCCGAACGGCTTCGTGACGTAGTCGTCCGCGCCGGCGTCCAGCGCGGCCACCTTGTCGGCCTGCGCGTCGCGGGCGGACAGCACGATCACCGGTGCCGACGACCACGCGCGCAGGCCGGTGACGACCTCGACGCCGTTCAGGTCCGGCAGGCCGAGGTCGAGGATGACCAGGTCCGGCGGCTTGCGCCCGGCCGCCGCCAGCGCGGAGGCGCCGTCACCGGCGATCTCCACGTCGTACCGCCGCGCCCGCAGGTTGATCGCCAGCGCCCGCAGCAGCTGCCGGTCGTCGTCGACGATCAGGACGCGCGTCACGACGCCTCCGACGAGGCGGCGGCGACCGGCAGGGTGACGGTCATGGTCAGTCCTCCGCCCGGTGTCGGTGACGGTACGAGGGTCCCGTCCATGGCCTCGGTGAAGCCGCGGGCGATCGCGAGCCCGAGGCCGACGCCGCCGTCCGACGGCCGGTCGCTGAGCCGCTGGAACGGCGCGAACATGCGTTCGGTGTCCACCGCGGCCACCCCCGGCCCGTGGTCGACGACCCGCAGCCGCACCAGCCCGTCGTCGTACGACGTCTCGACGCCGACCGGTACCCCGGGTGGCGAGAAGCGGCGGGCGTTGTCCACCAGGTTCGCGATCACGCGTTCCAGCAGGCCGGGGTCGGCGAGGACGAGCGGCAGGTCGTCGGGGACGGCGGTCGCGACCTCGGCGGCCGGTACGCCGATCAGCGCGCCGGCGACGACCTCGTCCACCGCGACCGGCCTGGCCGACACCGACAGCGCCCCGGCCTGCAGCCGGCTCATCGCGAGCAGGTTGGTGATCAGGTGGTCGAGCCGGTCCGCCGACTCCTCGATCGTCTCCAGCAGCTCGTCCTGCTCGGCCTCGCTCCACGACACGTCGCGCTGCCGCAGGCTGGAGACGGCGGCCTTGACCCCGGCGAGCGGGGTGCGCAGGTCGTGGCCGACGGCGGCGAG
>DASXRB010000857.1:0-2807 GCA_036506875.1 Kribbellaceae bacterium
CTCGGCGGCCTGCGGCGGCGGGACCGTCCACATCCAGTCGCGCAACCGGTCCTTCTCGTGCGTGAGGTTGCGGATGTCGGTCTCGGCATACTCGAACTCGGGTGACCAGAACAGCGCGTCGAACGGGCAGGCCTCGATGCAGATCCCGCAGTACATGCACAGCGAGAAGTCGATCGCGAACCGATCCAGCACGTTGCGGCTGCGCTCCCGGGCCTGCTCACCGACCGCCGGCGCAGTCTCGGTGTGCGAGTCGATGTAGATGCACCAGCTCGGGCACTCGCGGGCGCACAGCATGCAGGAGGTGCAGTTCTCCTCGAACAGCGCGATCACGCCACGGCTGCGCGGCGGCAGCTCCGGCTTGACGTCCGGGTACTGCTCGGTGACGGCACGCCGCGACAAGGTCTTCGCGGTGACCTTCAGCCCCTCGACCAACCCCTTGCCGGGTAGCGCCACGCCTCCTCCTCACGTGAACAGGAGAAACCCCTGCAGGCCGACACTAGCCGCTCCGCGCCCCGCCCGCGCCGCACCCCACCGTCGCGGCAGTCGGACCGTCATCACCGTCACACCGTCCGAACCGTGACGCCGTCTGCCGCAGCCGCGAGCGCCGTGATGTCCGCGCTGTCTCCGGTGATCACCTTGCCATAGGGTTCGGCGCTGGCGACGACGATCGCGTCGACGGCAGACCCGCGGCCCGCCTCCTGTCGCAGACCGGCGGCGCGCCGCGCGATGCCCCGGCTCAGCCGCTCCTCGATGTCGCAACTCTTCAGGAATCTGTTCGTCATCGCGTCGCGACCGGGCCGGCCGCTCAGACACTCGACCAGGACGACGGACGGAACGACCGGCGGCCACATGTCCTCGACCGTGAGCACTGCCAGCAGCGCTCGCGCCCGCGACTTCGACTGGTCGGCGAGCATCGTGACGGCGCCGCTGTCCAGAACCACCGTCACGTCTCAGCTCGCCTTCTTGACCGGCTTGCGCCGAGACGGCTTGTCGACTCGTTCAGCCGCCGCCTGCTTGGCGGCGTACTCCGCGCGATGTTCCTTGATCTCGCGGACGAACTCCTCCGCCCACGCGATGTCCTCCGGGTCCGGCTCACCGTACTTGTCGATCGCCTCCGTGAGGTAGGCATCAGCTTCGTCGATCAGCTTCTGACGGCGGACCTCGGCACGCACGGCCTCCTGCAGCAGCTCGGACGCGGGCAGCTTGCGCTGCTTGAGCTCGGCGTAGAGATCGTCCGGGAGGTACACCTGCACTCGTGGCATGCGCCTAACTATACACACACAATCAGACAGCGAAGCGAACATCGGCTTGCGGCCGGATGAGGCTCAGCCGAAGGCGACGATCCCGGCCCCGGTGAGCGCCAGCTGGAACAGCGCCACCGGGACGAGTCCCTGCCAGGCGAGCTTCTGCAGCTGGTCCGCGCGCAGCCGCGGGAACGCGACCCGGACCCAGATCACCAGCACCGACACCGCGCCGATCTTCAGCAGCGACCACAGCCAGCCCAGCTGGTCCGGCCACGGTCCGGCCCAGCCGCCGAGGAACAGCACGGTCGTCAGGCCGGCGAGGACGACGATCCCGGCGTACTCGGCGAGCAGGAACAGCGCGAACCGCAGCCCGGTGTACTCGGTGTACGGACCGAAGATGATCTCCGAGTCCGCGACCGGCATGTCGAACGGCGGCCGCTGCAGCTCGGCCAGCCCGGCGACGAAGAAGACGATTGCCCCCGGCAACTGCCACAGCAGCCACCACGGCTTCCAGGCCTCGGCGATCCCGGTCAGGCTGAGCGTCCCGGCGGCCACGGCCACGCTGGCGGCGCTGAGCACGAACGGCAGCTCGTACGACATCAGCTGCGCCGCGACCCGCATCCCGCCCAGGAGGCTGTACTTGTTGCCGCTGGCCCAGCCGGCCATCAGCGAGCCGAGCACGCCGACGCTCATCACCGCCAGCACGTAGAACAGCCCGGCGTCCAGGTCCGCGCCGACCAGGTCCGGCGCGATCGGGATCGCCGCCAGCGCCGCCAGGTACGGCAGCACCGCCACCAGCGGCGCCCACTCGAACACCCGCCTGTCGGCGGCAGCCGGGGTGACCTGCTCCTTCTGCACGAACTTCACGCCGTCCGCGACCAGCTGCGCCCAGCCGTGGAACCCGCCCGCGTACATCGGCCCGAGCCGCGACTGCATGTGCGCCATCACCTTGTGCTCGGTCTGCCCGACGACGAGCGGCAGCACCAGGAACCCGCCCAGCACGCCGGCGACCCGCAGCAGGAACTCGAGCATGCCAAGCAGCGTAGCGGCGGATCATCCGGCCGTGCCGCGCAACACCTCCCGGACGAGGTCGTGCACGGCACCCGGGGTCGCGGCCACGGCGGCCGGCTCGGCGAGGGTCGCGTCGACTGCGGCGAGCATCGCCCCGGAGCCCGCACCCAGGACCGGCACCGGCCGGGTGACGGCCAGCACGTCGCGGGCGAGCAGGACCTCTGCGGTCAGCAGGGTCTCCAGGACGTCGAGAGCCGCCGCCGTCCGGGCCACCGTCAGCGGCGCGCCGGTGGCGTGGTCCTCGTGTCCCATGTCGAGCACCGGCACATCCAGCGTCGCGGGCCCGGCCAGCTGCCTCAGCTCGGCCAGCCGCGCGGCCGCCGGGTAGCGCAGCGAGAGCCCCTTGAACGCCGGCGGGTCGCCGTCCGGTGGCCCGCCGGTCCCCGGTCCCGCGACGCGGACGAAGAACGCGTCCCACAGGTGGCTCATCCGGCGGTCGCTCAGCAGGCCGACGTGCGCGATCGCGGGTCGCAGCGCGTCGAACGCGCACGC
>DASXRB010000858.1:0-4376 GCA_036506875.1 Kribbellaceae bacterium
CAGCTGCGAGGTGCCGAAGAACTCCTTCAGCGCCGCGACCACCGGGCGGATGTTGATCAGGGTCTGCGGCGTGATCGCCTCGACGTCCTGGGTCGTCATCCGCTCCCGGACCACGCGCTCCATCCGGGCCAGGCCGGTGCGGAGCTGGTTCTGGATCAGCTCGCCGACCGTGCGCAGGCGGCGGTTGCCGAAGTGGTCGATGTCGTCGTCCTCGACCACGATCTCGCCGGTCGGGGCCGGCAGCTCGGTCTTGCCCTCGTGCAGCGCGACCAGGTACTTGATCGTGGCGACGATGTCGTCGATCGTCAGCACGGCCATGTCGTGCGCCTCGTCGCGGCCGAGCTTCTTGTTGATCTTGTACCGGCCGACCTTGGCCAGGTCGTAGCGCTTGCCGTTGAAGTAGTAGTTGTCCAGCAGCGCCTGCGCGGCCTCACGCGTCGGCGGCTCGCCCGGACGGAGCTTGCGGTAGATGTCGAGCAGCGCGTCGTCCTGGCCGGAGGTGTGGTCCTTCTCCAGGGTCAGCCGGATCGACTCGTACTCCCCGAACTCCTCGAGGATCTGCGCGTCGGTCCAGCCGAGGGCCTTCAGCAGCACGGTGACGTTCTGCTTGCGCTTGCGGTCCAGGCGCACGCCGACCATGTCGCGCTTGTCGACCTCGAACTCCAGCCAGGCACCCCGCGACGGGATGATCCGCGCGGTGAAGATGTCCTTGTCGGAGGTCTTGTCCGGGCTGCGCTCGAAGTACACACCCGGGGACCGGACCAGCTGCGAGACGACGACCCGCTCGGTGCCGTTGATGACGAACGTGCCCTTCTTCGTCATCAGCGGGAAGTCACCCATGAACACGGTCTGGCTCTTGATCTCGCCGGTCTCGTTGTTCATGAACTCGGCCGTGACGAACAGCGGCGCGGAGTACGTGACGTCCCGCTCCTTGCACTCGTCGACGGTGTTCTTCGGCGGCTCGAAGCGGTGGTCGCGGAACGACAGCGACATGGTGCCGCTGAAGTCCTCGATCGGGGAGATCTCCTCGAAGATCTCCTCCAGGCCGGAGGGCGAGGAAAGGTCGGTGTTGCCCTCCGCCTCAGCGGCGGCGACCCTTGCCTGCCAGGTTTCGTTGCCGACCAGCCAGTCGAAACTGTCCACCTGGAGCGCGAGCAGATCCGGAACCTCGAGAGGTTCGGCGATCTTCGCGAAGGAGATGCGGCGGGAGCCGGAAACGTTGGTATTGCTCTTGGACTTGGGGTTGCGCGAGGCGACCAAGGGGGGTCCTTCCACGGTCTCGCATACTCAACACTGGCGCTGGGAGCGCACGCCGAACCGCCCCTGTCAAGTTTTCGGGCAAGCCAGAGGGAAGGTCGAAGGCAGCGCAAAGAGCAAGGTTACCAGCCGGAGACGGGCATGCCAAGTAGGGCCAGCACTATGCCTCCCCGCCCGATCCCAGTCAAGGACCGGCACTCCCCGCGTGCCCAACTCCCGGCGGTTCAGAGCCCCTCGATCTGCTGAACCTGCCAGGCACTGCCACTGCGCACCATCGTGAACCTCGCGCGGTTCAGGTCGACCCGCGGCTTCCCCTGAGTGATGGTACTCGTCGTCGTCTGGTTCACGAAGACCAGAAGTGTCACACGATCCGCGTTCGCGTCCTTGACGCCGACCTCACGCACCTCGGCCCGCACCGTCGCCCTGGTCTTCGTCGCCTGCTCGCCGACCACCTTGGCGGTCGCGTCGAAGTCCTTGGCGAACTCCGGCGTCAGCGTCGCCCGGGCGGCCGCGAAGTCCTTGTCGAGCTCGCGGTAGTCGTACGACAGCACCAGCTCGGCCGCCTTCTGCGCCGCCGCGGTCGCCTGCGACCGGGCCTGCTCGGCCTTGCGGTCCTGCAGCGCCTTCTGCCCCAGGAACACCGCGGTCGCCAGCGTCAGCACCACCACGACCGCCAGCAGCCCGATCAGCAGCCGGACCGTCCGCGGCGACCCCGCGGCCCCCTCCTCCGGTTCGACCTCGTACGACGACCCGCCGGCCGCGGGCTCCTCGACCTCGGCGGCGGGCTCCTCGGCGGCGGACTCCTCGGCGACCGGCCCGTCCGTGGCCGGCTCCCGGCCGGCGATCACATCGTCGACGACGGCCTGGGCCGTCGTACCGGCCTCGTCGACGGTCCCGGCCTCGTCGGGGAGCGGGCGGTCCGTCGTACGGCGCTGGCCGGCGATCCGGCGGCGGCCGCCCCGGCCGCCGCGGGTGACGTCACTCATCAGCCCACCGCCTGCAGGTCCGCGGTACGCCAGGTGTCACCCTCGCGGACCAGCTCGAGCTTCATCCGGTAGTGCCGGCGCTGGCCGCTCGGCACCGAGGTGTTGGTCACGACCGCGTCGGCGACCACGAGCACCTGCGCGGAGTCGCTGTCCATCGAGACCACCGCCGCCTCCAGCACCTCGCCCTCGGAGGTGGCCTTGTTGGCCAGCACCTCGGCCTTCACCGAGGACGACGCCTTGCCGAACTCGTCCTTGAAGACCCCGGTCGAGCCGGCCAGCACGCGCTGCACGTCGGCGTCCCAGGAGCCGTACTTGTACGTCGAGAAGTCCAGCGCGGTCTGCCGTCCGGCGCGCATCACGGCGAGCCGTTCCTCCTCCCGGGAATGGTTCTTGCTGATCGCCACCACGGAGACGACGAGCGCGGCCAGCGAGGCGAGCAGCAGCACGCTCAGTCCCCAGGCCAGCAGCACGGATCCGCGCGGCAACCGCCGCGTCACTTGGTCACGGGGCCGAGCATCAGCCACTTCCACGAGTCCTTCCCCAGCAACCGCTGCTGGCCTCCGGTCGAACCGATCATGATCGCCGGCACCCCGTCGCCCGGGTCGACCTCCCGGGTAGCCGGATCGTACGACGCCGGCAGCCCGACCCGGCTCAGCGGCACCGAGGACCGCGGCCGCGGGTGGTTCTGGGCGCCGCGGACGTTGACGCCGGTGCTCGGGTCCGCCGTACAGCCGGCGTCGTCGTTCGCCCGGATGTCGCCGGTGTCCTGCGGGACCCGCTTGTCGGTCCCGCCGTACCCCTCCCGGCAGGCCGGCGGATCGGAGCTCACCACCAGGCCGAAGTGCGCGTCGTAGTGACCGGTGGCCGGGTCGCGGGCGGGGACGATGTAGCCGCCCATCACGACCGCGGGGTAGATGATCAGCAGCTGCTCGATGCCGTCGAGGCGGACCGCGGTGATCTGGCCCATGGTCAGCAGGTTGCCGAGCAGCACCGCGATGTCGGCCCGGTTCTCGTTGATCAGGCCGGTGACCTGCTCGCTGGCCGCCGTACCGTTGTCGATCACGGCGCGCAGGTCGGCGTCGGACCTGGACAGCTGGTCGGACAGCAGCGCGACGTTCTTCGCCCACTGCTTGATGTGGTCGCCGCTGGCGATCTGGCCGGCCAGCACGGTGTTGCCGTCCTTGATCAGCGTCAGCGTCTGGTTGACGTTCGCGTCGGCCTCGTTGATCAGCACGCCGGAGCTGTCGATGATCTTCTGCAGGTCGCCGCCCTTGCCGCGCAGCGCGTCGCCGAGCTCCTTCACGGTGACCCGCAGGTCGTCGCGGTCGACCGAGTTGACCAGCTGGTCGAGGTTCACCAGCAGCTCGGTGGTGGTGATCGGCAGCTCGGTGTCCTTGCGGTCGATCCGCGACCCGTCCTTCAGGTACGGCGCGCTGTTGTCGCGCGGCTGCAGGTCGACGTACTGCTCACCGATCGCGGACCGGTTCGCCACCACGGCCTTGACGTCGCTGGGCACCCGGACGCTGTTGTCGATGTCGAGGTCGACCAGCACGCCGCCCTTCTCCAGGTGCAGGGTGCCGACCCGGCCGACCGGCTTGCCGCGGTAGGTCACCTCGGCGCCGGTGAAGATGCCGCCGGACTCGGCGAAGCTCGCCGTCACGGTGTAGCTGTCGTCGAAGAACAGCCGGTCGATCTGCGCGTACCGCGCGCCGACGAACGAGACGCCGAGCAGGGTGATCAGCACGAACACCATCAGCTGGACCTTGGTACGACGGGTGATCACGGCGCCACCCCCGGCATCATCAGGCCGGCGAGTCCGCCGTCGGGAGCGGCCGCGGCCGGCGCTCCCCCGCCGCCGCTGCTCGCCGGGCAGTTGATCGGGACCAGGATCGTCACGCAGAGCGCGGTCGGCGCCGTGGTCGGGATCAGGGTCGGCAGGCTCGTCGGCAGCGCGGTCGGCAGTGTCGGGATGCTGATCGTCGGGACCGGGATCGAGGCCGTCGGCAGGTGCAGGTCCTTCAGCGCCTTCTGGGTGTTCACGTCGAGGGTGACGTCAAGGTTGGTGAAGTCGCCCTCGACGGCGTCCATCGCGCCGTTCGGGAACGGGTACGTGAGCAGCAGCTCCAGCGACTT
>DASXRB010000859.1:0-4861 GCA_036506875.1 Kribbellaceae bacterium
CCCAGCAGGCTGCGATCCGACACAGGAGGAGACACCGAGTCGCCCGGGCCGGACAACCTCCGGCCCGGGCGGCTGCTCAGCTGACGCTGCTCACGCCACGCAGCTGACGACGGGGTCGACCCAGTCGGCGCGGTCCCACCAGTTGCGGTCGACCTGGTCCACCACCAGCCGCAGCACCTGCGCCCCGGTGACGTCGGTGTCGAGGCTGCGAACCACGCCACCTGCGTCGACCAGCCCGCTGTCGTAGACCAGCTGGTCGTCGGCGTAGACCCGGAACACCACGGTCGGGTACGCATCCGGCTTCCACATCGTGTCGTCGATGCCGACCTTCGCGGTGAAGCGGCTGCACCGCCCGGCCAGGTAGAACTGTACGTCCGCGGGCGAGTTGGTGCCGAGTCCCTTCGCATAGGTCACCCCGGCGATCCGCAGCGGCCCGCCGTCGCCCGCCGCCGATCCGCCGACCTCGTGGTCCCGCTCGACCGGGCCGACACCGTTGCTCGCAGCAAGGAACTCGAGGTCGGACAGTTGCGCGGTGCCGGACGGCGGGGCGGGCATCGTGCGCAGATACGCCTGCCGCGCCTCGCCGGCCAGGGCGTAGGTGTCACCGGAGATCGTGGTCGGGAACGTCTGGGCGGTGTCGCTGACCCAGGTGTTCTCCGTCGTGAACCAGTCGATCGGCTGCGGGTCGGTCCCGGTGCTGAGCGCGGTGTCGAGGGCGGCGAAGTACTGCTGCCAGCGGGGTAGGTAGAAGGTGCCGATCAGGCCGTTCCAGCCGCGGTTGCAGTAGTCGTGCAGGCCCGCCTCGGACAGGTCATGGCCGCCCCAGGTGGTCAGGACCTGCTTCGCGTCTGCGACGAATCTGGCCTGCTCGGCGCTGTCGGCGCCGTCGGTGCGGGCCTGCTCGACCCAGGTGGCGAGCAGGAAGCCGGGCACCGAGCCGGCCAGGCGGTCCTGCAGGCCGAGCTCGTCGAGCCACTCGGCGGTCAATGTACGGAACGACGTCAGGTCCTTCGCGTCGTACGCCGCCTTGATGCGCGGCAGCAGTGTCCGGCTGTTGTTGTCGAGCACCTGGCGGGCCGTCGTCATCAGGTCGAGCCGGTAGGTGGCCGAGCCGCGCAGTTCCGGCGCGACGGCGAGCAGCTCCTCCAGGGCCGCGGCGAACTGCACCGCGTTGTAGCGCATTCCGTTCGGCGACCACGCGGCGGCGGTGGTGGCGGACAGGCTCGGCCGTGCCGCGAACAGGCCGTCCTGGGCCTCGTCCCACCCGTCCGCGGGTAGGGCGTAGGCGGTTGCCCCGATCAGCTGCCATGCCTTGATGGCGTGCGGGTCCTGGGCGCCGTACCGGCGGATCGCGTAGTCGGTGAACCACTGGTTCATGTCCACCGCGGTGTCGCGCCAGGCCAGTTCGGCGAAGAACTCCAGGGGCAGCACGTCGCCGTGACCGCCTTCCGGGGACAGCGCGATACCGCGCACCGCGCTGCCGGTCTTGTCGCGCCAGTCGCGATAGCGCGTGTTCCAGACGCCGAGATTGCCGCCGACGGTGGTGTGCCCGCCGAAGTTCCACACCGAGCCGAAGGCGTACGGTGTGCCGCCCCACTCGGTTTCCCGGTCCGCGCTCGAGTTCCGGTCGGACTGGAAGTCCGCGACGAACGTCGTGTTCTTGTTCAGCAGCTTGATCAGGTCGCCCTTGGGGTTGCCTGCCCAGGCGTGCATCTCCCAGATCGCACCCGGGTGCGCGGTCTGCAGCGCCTGCTCGATGCCCAGACCGGCCTTGTCCAGCGGGATGGTGGTCTGGCCGCCCTCGGTGAACGGATTCATCGCGTACATCGTCGAGGCGCCGAACAGGTCGTTCTGGTACTGGTAGAAGCGGGCCGCGACCTTCCGATACAGCGTCGTGGTCGGGTCCAGCCAGGACAGCATGCGCTGGCTGAACCAGTACCCGCGGTCGGCCACCCGTGCGCCCTTGTTGCGTTTCGCGAAGTCGTCGGGAACGAAGCCGACGAATCCGGGGAACACCGGGGTCATGCCCAGCGAGCGCATCCGGTCGGCGATCTGGCGGCCGAGCGTGACGCGTGCCAACTGCGCGGTCTCGCTGATGCCGCCGTCGGCCAGCGTCCAGCCGCCCTGCCACATGCCGGCGGCCAGGTGCGTAGCCGGCGGGGTCCAGTTCAGCATCTCGGCCCGGGTGTACCCGAAGTCCTGCAGGGTGCGGTGCGCCACGTCCTCCAGCCCGATCGGCATGAACACCTCGTTGTACCCGTGCAGGGCCAGCAGGTCGATCTCGCGCTGCCACTCGGCCCAGTCCCAGTGCGCAGCGGTGTAGTCGGTCCAGATGTCGTTGCCGAACAAGCGGTGGCCGACGTTGGCGCGCTGCACGATCGGCGCCGTGGGCAGTGGCAGCGGGCTCGCGGCATCGACCCGGCCGGCGTCCCAGGAGATGTCGGCGTGCGCAACGTACTTGAGGTACCAATCGAAGCCGGTCAGCAGCACACTCGGCGACGTACCGTCGACGGTGACCCGCCCGGAGTCCGCCGAGATCCGGAAGTACTCCTGGCCGTCTGTCGGCGCGACGGCACGGAAGATCACCTGCGACGCGACGACGTCGCCCGCAAGCCGTCGTACGGCGTCCGAGGCTGCCGTGGCGTCGAAGACTGCCGCGTCGCTCGTGGTGCGCTCCAATGCCGACACGATCCGGGCTGTCGCCTGCTCATCGGCGTTCCCAGCCTCCGTGGTCGCGCCGGAGGCGCCGGCGGTCGGGGCACCGCCGATCGACATCGTGATCACGCCGAGGCCCAGCATTGCCCGGACTGCCGCATGGAACAACCACATCGCAAGCCTCCTCATCCCCGGCAAGGCACCGGAGCGCTGTATGATGTAGAGTTTCACTCACGAAGACCTTGAATGAAATGACATTTCACAAAAATCTCGCTATGTGGGCCGATAAGGTGTGGGATCACGATGACTGCCAGCGATCGTCCCCCTGTCACGCGAGTGATCAGCGCCGAGATCGACCGCCTCTCCGATCAGCTCGCCGCCGTCGGCCGGGCCGTGCTGGGCGACCCCGCGCGGGCCGCGTCGTCCTCAGTCGCCGAGCTCGCCGAGCTGGCCCGCACCTCGCCGGCGACGGTCGTCAGGTTCTGTCGCGCCGTCGGCCTCGACGGCTTCCAGGACCTGCGAATGCGGCTGGCCGAGGAGCGTGGCCGCGTCGCCGAGTCGCAGTGGGTGGCCGACATCGGCACCGAGCTCAGCCCGGGTGACCCGCTGGACCGGGTGGCCGCGGTGGTGGCCAGCACGGATGTGCAGACGATCCAGCGGACGGTAGCGCAACTCGACCTGGACGCCGTCGACCGGGTCGCGCGGGCTGTGGTCGGCGCTGGCCGCACCGACGTGTACGGCGTGGGTGCGTCCAGCGCGGCCGGGTTCGAGTTGCAGGCCAGGCTGTTCCGGATCGGCCAGCAGATCAGGTTCTGGTCGGAGCCGAATGACGCCGACACCAGTGCTGCCCTGCTGACCGGCGCCGACGTCGCGATCGGGATCTCGCACAGCGGAGTCACCCGCGAGGTGGTCGAGCCACTGCAGCTGGCCGCCGAGCGTGGTGCGCTGACGGTGGCGGTGACGAACTACCCGCGTTCGCCGCTCGCGGCGGTGGCGGGCATCACCCTGACCACGGCCGTCGTGGAGTCCGGCTACCGGCAGGGCGCGATGGCGGCGCTGCACTCCCAGCTGGTCGTGATCGACTGCCTCTACATCAGGATCGCCCAGCTCGACCACGAGCGCGCCACCGCGGCGCTCGTCCGGACGGCGGGGATCCACGACCGGCACGCCGCCGGAAAGCGTCGCGCGCAGGCAGACTGACCTCGTCCAGGCCACCGGCACGGCGCGGGCCGGCAACCGGCCGGAGCGCACGACGTACACGATCACCGACAGCGGCCGGGAGGCGCTGCGCGAGCGAGTCACCGAGATGCTCGCGACCCGGGTCGAGGAGTACCCCGAGTTCCCGCTGGCGATCAGCGAGGCGCACAACCTCGGCCGGGACGAGGTGGTGAAACTGCTGACCGACCGGCTCGGGCAGCTGGACGAGGAGATCACCGAGATCGGTGACCTCGTCGAGCTCGCCAAGGGCCGCGGTGTGGCCGAGGCCTACTGGCTGGCCGCCGACTACCTCGCCGGCCTGGTGCTGTTCACCGGTGCCTCGCTGTGGTGCGGGCTGACCGGGACGATCGAGCAGCTGATCGTGGCGCGGGTCTTCCAGGGTCTCGGCGCGTCGCTGATGACGCCGCAGACGATGGCCGTGATCACCCGGACGTTCCCGGCGACGTCGCGCGGACGCGCGATGAGCCTGTGGGGCGCCGTGGCGGGTGTCGCGGTGCTGGTCGGGCCGATCCTCGGCGGCGTGCTGATCGACGCGTTCGGCTGGCAGTGGATCTTCTACATCAACGTGCCGATCGGGATCCTCGACCTGGTCCTGGTGTGGTTCCTGGTGCCGGAGCTGCCGACGCACTCGCACAAGTTCGACCTGGTCGGCGTGGTGCTGAGCGCGATCGGGATGTTCGCGCTGGTGTTCGGGATCCAGGAGGGGCAGTCGTACGACTGGGGCACGATCCGCGGGCCGATCACGGTGTGGTCGCTGATCACCGCCGGGGTCGTCGTGATGGCGGTCTTCCTCGTCTGGCAGCGGGTGAACCGGTCCGAGCCGCTCCTGCCGCTCGGGCTGTTCCGGGATCGCAACTTCTCGCTGGCGAACCTGGCGATCACCACGGTCGGGTTCGGCATCACCGCGATGGCCTTCCCGCTGATGCTCTACGCGCAGGCGGTCCGGGGGCTGAGCCCGACGAAGGCCGCGCTACTGCTGGTGCCGATG
>DASXRB010000860.1:0-5473 GCA_036506875.1 Kribbellaceae bacterium
ACGACCGGGCCGGTGCCGGAACCGGGCAGTGCGTCGGGGGTCGGGGTCACCCGGGTCCACAGCACCACGGAGGTCGGCAGCGGGTCTCCGGAGGCGACGCCGTGCAGGAAGTACGGCATGGCGGCCGAGCCGGTACGCAGCTGGGTGCCGAGGACGAGGGCTCCGGTTCCGGCCCCCGCGGAGGCACCCAGGAACGATCGGCGGGTCAGAGGGCTCATGCCGGTGAAACGACGCTGCGCCCCTTGTGTGACGCGTCGGCCAGGACTGTTCGCCCGTTCTTTACCCGTCAGTAACAGCGCCGCCCCGCGGTCACGCCACCACGATCGCGCTGATCCGCCAGCCGCCGGGCTGCCCGCGCAACGTGATCAGCCGGGTCGTGGGCGGGCCCGCCGGCAGCACGAAGCTCCGCCCGGCGGCGTCCACCGCTGTCGCCCCGGCGAACCGGTCCACCACCCGCAGCACCACCGTGCCCGCGCCCGGCCGGTGCACGGCGACGCTCTGGATCCGGATCCGCAGGCCGGCGACCCGCAGCCTCCGGTCCTCGTACGACGCCAGCAGCGCCCGGTCCGCGCGCCACGGCGCACTCCCGGGCACGTACACCCCGTCCAGCGCGCCCGCGTCCAGCCGCGCGAACGCGTCCGCCCGCCGCACGTCGAGCGCCGTCAGCACCGCAGCCCACGCCCGCGCCGAGGTCTTCGCACCATCCGCCCCGTCCGGTGTCGCGGACGGGGTCGCGACCGGTGTCGCCGGCGCGGCCGTCGTCACCGCAGGTTCGCCGGACGCCGATGACGTCGTACGACGCGCGGTTCCGATCGCCAGCCCGCCCGCCGTACCGGTCGCGACCGCCGCCACCACGAGCACCCCGATCACGACCGCCCGCCGGGCCCACCGACTCCGCACCCGCCACCGTCTGGGCGAGCGCCGCGATCCGGCCCCGGATCTGACCGCATTCCCGTGGGCCGAGACCGGCGCCTGCGCCCCCACGCTGTACGACCCCGCGTTCCTCTCCCCGGCCCCGGACGGCTCGCTATCGGCAGAGGCATCCGACCTCGCCTCGTCGCCGAAGCCCAGCGCGATCGGCAGCGGCTCCGCCAGCGCGAGCAGCCGCTCGGCGACCGCCGTACCGTCCCCCGCGAACAGGGCGTCGGTGAAGATCCTCGGGTCGCCGCCGGCGTCGAGGGCGAGCCGCCGCAGCGCCGCGAGGTCGTCGGCCGCGGTCGCCGGCCGCTCCGGGTCCGCCGCCGTCAGCCGCAGCCCGAGATCGGCCAGCATCGGCCGCCCGTCGGCCGACAGCAGCACGTCGCCGCCGCCCAGATGCCCGTGCGTGAGCCCGGTGCGGTGCGCCGCGGCCAGCGCCTGCGCGACCGGGCTGAGCAGCGTGACGAGCTCACCGGTACGCAGCGGGCCACGCCGCTCCAGCAGCTCGGCCAGCGTCCCGGCCGCGACGTACTCGCTCACCAGCAGCCACTCGCGCTCGGCCTGCCGGATCTCCAGCAGCCGCACGACGTGGGCGTGGTCCAGACCCTGCGCCAGTGCCAGGTCCCGGCGGAACACCTCGGGCGACGACGCCAGGCTCGCCGGCAGCCGCTTGACCACGACCGGACGCCCGGAGCCGAGATCCCGCGCCAGCCACACCGAGCCGGCCGAGCCCGACCCGAGCGCGCGGCGCACGCCGTACCCCTCGATGTCCTCGAATGCCATGGGCACGACGATGCCCGATTCTCGCGATCCGCCGCCGGAGTTATCCACAAGTCGTCGGCAGCCGCCCGATGAACGGGTGGGGCGGCCTGAAAAACGGCGGCATACACTCGACCGCGTGAGCCGGATCAGGTATGTGGAGCCAGGGGTCGTCGACTACCAGACCGCGTGGGACGAGCAGCGGCGGCTGCACGCCGGGGTGGTCGAGGGCACCGAGCCGGACACGGTGATCCTGCTCGAGCACCCGCCGGTCTACACCGCCGGCAAGCGCACCGAGCCGCACGAGCGGCCGTTGGACGGTACGCCGGTGATCGACGTCGACCGCGGCGGCAAGATCACCTGGCACGGCCCCGGCCAGCTCGTCGGCTACCCGATCGTCAAGCTGGCGTCGCACGTGTACGTCGTCGACTACGTGCGCCGGATCGAGGAGGCGCTGATCGGCGTCTGCGCCGAGCTCGGCCTGACCACCGCGGCCCGGGTGAAGGGCCGCAGCGGGGTATGGCTGCCTGCCGGCGAGCAGCGGCGGGAGCGCAAGATCGCCGCGATCGGCGTCCGGGTCGCGCAGGGCGTCACGATGCACGGCTTCGCGCTCAACTGCGACCCCGACCTGACCTGGTTCGACCGGATCGTGCCGTGCGGGATCACCGACGCCGGCGTCACCTCGCTGAGCGCCGAGCTGGGCCGCGACGTGACCGTCGCCGAGGTGATCGAGCCGGTGCGACGGCGGCTCGACGACCTGCTGTCGTGGCGAGAGTACGAGCGCACGTCCGACATCGTGCACGAGGAGCCGGAGGCGCCGGCAGCAATTTCGGCAACGGTGAGTTACGGATTGGCTCCGCTGGGCTGATTCCCGACACCCCGCCGCGCTCGGACCGCCCGTATAGCGCCCGGGACCCCTATGGTGTGGGGCATGTTCAAGATCCTCGGGTTCCTCCTCGGCATCGCGGTGGCGCTGGCCGGACCGGCCGCCTTCGGCGTGCTGGCCTCCGGCGGTGACGTCAGCCTCAACGCACGCGAGACCGCGATCGTGTACGGCGTGTGGGCGCTGGCGCTCTGGATCGCCGTGTCACTGTTCTCCGGCGCGGGGGCGCTCGGCGCGTTCGTCACGTTCGGCACGATGACCTACGCCGTGCACTTCATCCCGAACCGGATGACGGACCTCCTCGACAAGATCCCCGGTGTCACCACCGGCATGATCGACGGAGTGAAGAAGGCGGTCACCGACGGCCTCGTCCCGGTCCTGACCGTGATCATGCTCGTGTACGCCTTCCAGCTGATGGTCCTCGCCGTACGGCGCCGCCGGGCGCTGCGCGCCGAGGAACTCCGCGAGGAGGAGGCCCGCGAGTACGCACGGCTCTCGTCGTACCGTGACGAGCAGCTGCCCGGCCTGGCCACCAACCACAATCCGAACGGGTCCTCCCGCGGCGCTGACGAGCAGACCCGCGTGTTCGGCCGTTCCTCCGACGAGGAGGATGACGCCACCACTGAGCTCCGCTCGCCGAGCCGGAGCATCTGAGCGTGCGCAGAGGTACCGGGCTGCTCCTCGGTGTGCCGCTCGGCTGGATCGCCATGGTCGCTCTCAACTACGGCACCGACAAGCTGTACAGGTCCGTCCAGCTCGCGCACCGCGGCTCGACGTCGTACTCGGTCCTGCTGCTGATCATCGCGGCGGTCGCGCTCGGCGCGATCCTCACCTCCCGGTCGCCGCTCGGCGCGGGTGCGGCGATCGGCGCGGGCGCGGTGATGACGCTGTTCGGTGTCCTGATGCAGATCGCGCCGGTGAAGGACGCCGCCGACATCGCCGACCTGTTCACGCTCGGCGGCAAACCGGTGCGCGGGATCCCGCTGTGGGACGGTACGGCACTGTTCCTCGGGGTTCTGCTGCTCACTGTCGGAGTGCGCCGCTGGCGGACGGCGGGCATGCCTTCGTACGCGGGCGGGCCGCACGGACCCAACGCGGTCCCGACGGTGTTCGGGGGCCCGAAGTCCTAGACGGCCACCCGCACCGGGCGGTTGGCGTGCTGGCGCAGGGCCGCGCCGTACGCCTCCGCGGCCATCTGCCACACCTCGTCGGCCATGCTCGCACGCGGCGAGTCGTCGCTCCAGGCCAGCAGCAGCCGTCGGTGGATCGGCTCGCCGGCGATCGGCCGGGTGGTGACCGCCTCCGAGAGCATCCGGTACGACGTGGGCGCGATCAGCGCGACGCCCTGCCCGCTGGTCACGAACCCCATCTGCACCGAGGTGTCGACCGAGTGGTGCTCCACCCGGGGCTGGAACCCCGACTCCTCGCAGGCGGACCGGAACAGCACATGGAAGCCGGAGTCGTCCGGCGGCTCGCTGATCCACTCCTCGTCGGACAGCTGCGCGAGCTTGAGCTCGTCGCCGGGCGAGGTGGTGACGGCCAGCCGGTGGCCGACGGCCATCGCCAGGTGCGCGGCCTCGCGCTCGACGATCGTGCGGCGCCGCACGCCCGGCGGCATCCGCAACTCGAAGCCCGGGAACTCCCGCAGGATCGCGAAGTCGAGCCGGCCGCCGTCGAGCTGCTGCAGCAGCACCGAGCTCGACCACTCCACCTCGATGCTGACCTGCTCGATGTCGCCGTGCCCGCGCAGCCGGTTCGCGATCGCGGAGACCGGCGCGGTCGGGAAGCCGCCGAGCCGCACACTGCTCGGCTCGACGGTCGTCATCGCGCTGACGGTGGCGGCGAGGTGGTCGACGTCGACCAGGATCGCGCGGGCGCGCTCGACGGCGTACCGGCCGAGCGCGGTCGGGGTGACGCCGGTGTGCGAGCGCTCGAAGAGCTGCCCGCCGAAGGCGGTCTCGATGCGTTTCAGCTGGGCGGTGAGACTCGGCTGGCTGACTTTGAGCGAGCGTGCCGCCCGCCCGACACTGCCACACTCCGCCACCAGGACGACCACCCGTAGATGGCGCAGCTCGACGTTCATGCGTCGAAACCGTAGTTGACCCATCCTGCGAGAGGCACGGCCAGAACGTTGCGGTTGTATTACAGACTGGCGCAACCCTGTAACGCTCGGCTGCCGGAGCCGATTGACCTGGACCGTCTCGCCTCGCCACGAGGCGCGGTCATCCGGACCGCGTGCCGGTCCACCTACTCGCACAGCCGTCACGGCCGCCCGGACGCCCAGCACCTCCAGCACGTGCCGGATATCCTCGGGCTTCCCGGACGAAACCCGGCTGCGGTGCCGGCTGTTGCCGTCCTATGGTCGCGGTATGCCCGTGTACATCAAGTCGGTGACGTTCGACTGCGCGGATGCGATGGTCGTCGCGAAGTTCTGGGCGGCGGCGCTGGGGACGGACGTGGACGAGGAGTCGACGTCGGAGAAGGCGTACGTCGAGGCGCCCGGGTGGGGCGGGCCGAACCTGTGGTTCCAGCAGGTCCCGGAACCGAAGACCGCGAAGAACCGGCAGCACTTCGACCTGCGCGCGCAAGGTTCGATCGCCGACGAGGTGGCCCGGCTGACCGCTCGGCGCGACCGTCGTCCGGGCCGGCGACGACCTGACGGTGATGCGCGACCCGGAGGGCAATGAGTTCTGCGTGGAGTGACCGCTCGAGCGCCGGTGTCGTCCTACGGCGGCGGAGTGAGGTGCTCTGACCCTCGCGTACGCTAGTGGCCGTGACCATCGCCCCCGAAGGACGCAAGCTCCTCAGACTCGAGGTGCGCAACGCGGAGACCCCGATCGAGCGCAAACCCGAGTGGATCAAGACCCGCGCGAAGATGGGCCCGGAATACACCAAGCTGCAGGGCCTGGTGAA
>DASXRB010000861.1:0-9013 GCA_036506875.1 Kribbellaceae bacterium
ACCCACACCCCGCGATCCGTGGCCTGCGCGTCGGCGTCGGCCTGCGCCTGGTCGGGGTCGGCGTCCAGCACCGCGGCCCGCACGATCTTCTCGAGCCGGTAGGTGGTGACGGTGTCGGCGATCGGCGCCACCCGGGCATCGACCAGGGCGGCGGCGGGCTGGGTGAGGCGGTGGGTGGCGGTGGCGATCTTGCGGGCCCGCCACGGCTGCACCGCACCGGCCCGCACCCGCGCCCACACCTTCGGGAGCCGGTGCCGCAGGGCGAGCGCGTCACCGATCAGCGCGCAGGCCGCCGTGCTCGACAGGCCGAGGGCGGCGCCGAACTCGACCGGGGCGAACTCGGCGACCTCGGGGCAGCCGTCCCCGCCGTACACGACCGTCTGCTCCATCCCGGGCAGGATCACGGTGTCCGGCCGGTCCATCGCATCGACGACCGGGTGCAGGTCGGCCCAGTGCGCCGCGACCTCCAGCAGCCGGGTCTCGGCCCGGTCGGCGACCGCGCGGCACTCGGCGGCCGCGGCCAGCGCCGCGTCCGGGTCGAGCCCGCTCGGGTCGCCGTCGAACATGTGCTCGATTCTATCAACCGGCGTGGACAGTTTTCCCTTGTTTCAAAGGGGAATCAGACCCGTTCGCTCCTAGCGTAGCGATCCGGCTCGGTTCGCCGGTGCCTCACGACGCGGTGCTCGATCAGGGCAGGATGCTGGGCTGGTCGAGGATCCAGAGCCAGGTCCCGTCGGGCTGGCGGCGGGCGACTTCCGCGGTGGCCCCACCACCGGTCAGGCGGGTCGAGGTCAAGGCGAGGTCGCCGTTGACCAGTGCGGGTGCCTGTTCCCCGGCCGTGAAGGACGGCCTGGTCACCAGCAGGTCGGCGTACGACTTCCTGATCGCGTCCGCGCCGACGCTCACCCGGCCCGGCGGGAACGCCAGCACGGCATCGGGCTCATAGAGCGCGACCAGCCCCTCGACGTCGCCGGCGTTCGCACGCTCGACGAAGAACCGGGCAAGGTCGCCCGGTTCCCGCGCCGGCTCATGTACGGGGGCCACATCGGTCACGGTAGCGACCGACGCCGACAGCCCGGTTCGCGCTACCGCTGGGCGACCATCTTGGCGGCCTCCTCGATCGAGTCGACCAGGTGCACCGACCCGGCCAGGTGGCGGTCCTGGCCCAGCGCGCGCAGCACGTCCCAGACCGGCAGGTCGCGCGACCAGTGGTCCGCGCCGACCAGGATCATCGGCACCTGCGTCGCCGCGTCGCCGTAGTAGTTCGGCGTCACCGCCTGGAAGATCTCCTGGACCGTCCCCGCCGCCCCGGGCAGGTAGATGATCCCGCCCCGCGCCCGGTTCAGCAGCACGTCCTCGCGCTGCGCGTTCGAGAAGTACTTCGCGATCTTCCCCGCGAACACGTTCGGCGGCTCGTGCCCGTAGAACCACGTCGGCACCGAGATCCCGCCGTCCCCGGGGAACCGCTCGCGTACCTCCATCGCGACCGTCGCCCATGCCGCGACCGACGGCCGGAACGACGGCACCGCCGCCAGCCCGACCAGCGCCGCCTCCACCGCGGAATCGTCGTACGACGAGAGCCGCGCGCCCAGGTTCGCGGCCTCCATCGCCCCCGGCCCGCCGCCGGTCGCCACGGTGAGGCCCCGCCGGGCGAGCGTCCGCCCGAGCAGAACGGCCTCGCGGTACCGCTCGTCACCCCGTGCGACCCCGTGCCCGCCCATCACGCCGACCCACGGCGGGTCGACGGGCAGCTCGGACAGCGCGTCGGCGATCGCGTGGTCGTGCAGCGCCGCGGCCAGCGAGTGGCTGACGTCGCCCTTCGCGACGTGCTGCCTCGACCACGCGTAGATCCGCGCATCCGGCGTCACGTCGTAGCCGTCCGCCAGCCCGTCGTACAGCTCCGGCGCGTCGTACAGGCCGGCCCGGTAGGGGTCGAACGGCAGCGCCGGGATGGCGGGGAACACCAACCCGCCGCCGCCCCGGATCCACTCGTCGGCCGCCCCGCTCAGCGAACAGCCGAGGAAGAGGGACCCGGCCGGGTTCAGCCGCAGCAGCACGTCGGTGCGCGACGACAGGTCGACCGACTGCACCCGCCAGCCGCGCATCGTGCGCGCACCCGCCGCGACCAGCTGGTCGAAATGTTCCAGCGACTCGATCTCGACGTGGTGCACCCGTGGAGTCGTCACGCCCGAGATCGTAGGCGAGCACCCGGCCGAGATAGCGCCGACGCGTCGCACCGTCTTGAATGGGCCCATGACACACGCGGAGCTCTGGGACCGGCACAAGGCCGTCATGCCGAACTGGCTGGCGCTGTACTACGACGAGCCGATCGAGATCACCTCGGGCAGCGGCCGGCGGGTGACCGACGGCGAGGGGAGGACGTACCTCGACTTCTTCGGCGGCATCCTGACCAACGCGATCGGCTACGACGTCGCCGAGATCTCCGACGCGGTCCGCGAGCAGCTCGCCAGCGGGGTCGCGCACACGTCGACCGTCTACCTGATCCGGCGCCAGATCGAGCTCGCGGAGAAGATCGCGGAGCTGTCCGGGATCGAGAACGCGAAGGTCTTCTTCGCCAACTCCGGCACCGAGGCGAACGAGGCGGCCCTGCTGCTCGCCACCCAGTACCGCCGCTCGAACCAGGTGCTCGCGATGCGCAACTCGTACCACGGCCGCGCGTTCGGCACCGTCGCGATCACCGGGAACCGCGGCTGGTCCGCGTCCAGCCTGTCGCCGGTCAACGTGCAGTACGTGCAGGGCGGCTACAAGTACCGCAGCCCGTTCCGCGACCTGTCCGACGCCGACTACGTCAAGGCCTGCACGGAGGACCTGCGCAACGTCATCGAGACCACCACCTCCGGCGACGTCGCCTGCCTGATCGCCGAGCCGGTGCAGGGGGTCGGCGGGTTCACCTCGGGGCCGGACGGGATGTACGGCGCCTTCAAGGAGGTGCTGGACGAGTACGGCATCCTGCTGATCTCCGACGAGGTGCAGACCGGCTGGGGCCGCACCGGCGAGCATTTCTGGGGCATCCAGGCGCACGGTGTCGTCCCGGACGCGATGACGTTCGCCAAGGGCCTCGGCAACGGGTTCGCGATCGGCGGAGTCGTGTGCCGCCCGGACGTGATGGACAGCCTGAGCGCGAACTCGCTGTCCACGTTCGGCGGCAACCCGATCGCCACCACCGCGGCCAAGGCGACCATCGAGTACCTGCTCGACCACGACCTTCAGGCCAACGCCGCCAAGCGCGGCGCCCAGCTCGTCGACGGGCTGCGCGGCATCGCCGAGGAGTACCCGGAGCTGGGCGACGTGCGCGGCAAGGGCCTGATGCTCGCGGCGGAGGTCGTCGTACCGGACGACGGGAAGCCGGACGCGAAGGCGACCGCGCGGCTGCAGCAGGAGGCCAAGGACCGCGGGCTGCTGCTCGGCAAGGGCGGTCTCTACGGCAACGTGCTGCGGATGGCTCCGCCGATGACCCTCACCGAGGACGAGGCCGCCGAAGGCCTGGAGATCCTCCGCGCGTCCTTCGGCACCGTCTTCTGATCACTCTCACCGGAAGGCGGCGTGGCCGGTGAGGGCCTGGCCGATGACGAGCTGGTGGACCTCCGAGGTGCCCTCGTAGGTGAGCACCGACTCGAGGTTGTTGGCGTGCCGCATCACCGGGTACTCCCCGCTGATCCCGTTCGCGCCCAGGATCGTGCGGCACTCGCGGGCGATCGCGATCGCCTCCCGCACGTTGTTCAGCTTCCCGACGCTGACCTGCTCCGGTCGCAGCTCGCCACGCTCCTTGAGCCGGCCGAGGTGCACCGCGAGCAGGATGCCCTTGTTCAGCTCCACCGCCATGTCCGCGAGCTTCGCCTGCGTCAGCTGGTAGGCGGACAGCGGCTTGTCGAACACCTGCCGGTCGGCGGCGTACGACACGGCCGTCTCCAGGCAGTCCCGGGCCGCGCCCATCGCGCCGAAGACGATCCCGAACCGCGCCTCGTTGAGGCACCCCAGCGGCCCCGACAGCCCGCGCGCCTCCGGCAGCATCGCCGACTCCGCCAGCCGTACGCCGTCCAGCACCAGCTCCGAGGTCACCGACGCCCGCAGCGACATCTTCCGGGTGATCTCCGGCGCGCTGAACCCGGGCGTCGAGGTGGGTACGACGAACCCGCGCACGCCGTCGTCCGTGCGGGCCCACACGATCGCGACGTCGGCGACCGTGCCGTTCGTGATCCACATCTTGCTGCCGTTGAGCACCCAGTCGTCACCGTCGCGGCGGGCGTTGGTACGCATCCCGGCCGGGTTCGAGCCGAAGTCCGGCTCGGTCAGCCCGAAGCACCCGATCGCCTCGCCGGCCGCCATCCGCGGCAGCCACTCCGACTTCTGCTCCTCGCTGCCGTAGCGCCAGATCGCGTACATCGCCAGCGACCCCTGCACGCTCACCAGCGACCGCAGCCCCGAGTCGGCCGCCTCGATCTCCAGGCACGCCAGCCCGTAGGCCACCGATCCGACCCCGGCGCAGCCGTAACCCTTGAGGTGCATCCCGAGCAGCCCCAGCTTGCCCAGCTCCAGCGCCAGCTCACGCACCGGCAGGTGCCCGGCCTCGAACCACTCCGGCAGGTTCGGCCGCAGCCGCTCGTCGGCGAACCGCCGCGCGGTGGCGCGGATCGCCCGCTCCTCATCGGTCAGCAGCGAGTCGACGTCGAGCAGATCCAGAGAGGTCATGGGAGCACCGTATGTCCCCCGTGCCGCGCCCTGAAACACAGCACCGGCCGCGGCAGCACCGACGTGACGAATCCGGCGCGGTCCAGCGCCCGCGTCACCGCGCCGACGATCCGCTCCGCAGGTTGCGGGCCGGTGTCGAAGCAGAGGAACAACTGCCCGTCCGGTGCCAGGCAGTTCGTGAGTACGGCGAGCTCGGCATCGGCGGGCCGGGTCCAGAACACGTTGACGTTGAGGCAGAAGACCTTGTCGAAGGAACCGTCGGGCACATAGTCCGCGAGCGCCGCCAGGATGAAGGTCACCCGAGGATCCGTTATCCGCGCCGACGCCCGCTCGATCGCCGTCGCGGACCGGTCGATCTCCACGAGGCGCCCGGCGGCGCCGAGCCGGTCGGCGATCAGCGTGGCCGCGGCGCCGGACGCACCGCCGCCGACCTCCAGTATCCGTTCTCCCGGCCGCGGGTCGAGCAGCTCCACCGCCGCTCGGATCCGCGCCGGGATCGCCGGTGCGCTCACCGGGGCCCGAACGGCCACCACCAGCGGCGACGGCGCGGGTGCCGGACGACGACGTTGCCGTGCCGGACCATGCCCTCGACCCGCAACCGCGGCGCCCCGGCCCGCGGCGCGGTGGCCTTGTTCTTCACGTTGCCGTGCTCGATCTGCGTCTGGTCGAGGTCGACGCCCCACCCCTGCGGCACGATGAGCGTGACCGTCCCGTGCTGGAGCGCGACGTCGACCGACACCTCCCGGTGCGTGACGCCGGCCTCGGTGAAGTCCAGCCTGGCGGTGCCGTGCTGCAGGTCGACGGCGATCCGAGGCGGCACCCGCCACCGGCCCTCCCGCTTCTGGTGGCCGTGCCGGCCGCGCAGCACCAGGGTGTCCGACGCGCCGCCGTGGCCGGCCGGCACCAGGTCGGCAGTGACGACCTCGAGCTCGGCCTTGGTCTTGCTGCCGTAGATCCGCCCCAGCCGGTCGTCCAGCTCCTCCAGGTCCAGCCGGCCGTCGCCGTGCGCCTCCTGGACGACGGCGGCGGCGGCGTCGCGGTCGTGGTCGGTCGCGCGCAGCGCGGGGGACCTGTCGGGCTGAGCGGGCGGCTGCTCGATCGTCATGCGCCAACGGTAGTGCCTCGTCATGAGACGTTTGGCACGTTTATCGGC
Organism: Kribbellaceae bacterium; assembly: GCA_036506875.1. Lineage (GTDB taxonomy): Bacteria > Actinomycetota > Actinomycetes > Propionibacteriales > Kribbellaceae > DASRHY01. Next base: position 5,864 of record DASXRB010000861.1, read on the forward strand.
GGTCCAGACGCCCGCTGAACGCACCAACGTCTCATGACGAGGCACTGCGCCCCGGGGCTGGGAGAATGGCGGCGTGGAGCAGCGGGATGTCGTCGTACTCGGATCGACCGGCTCGATCGGGACCCAGGCGCTGGACCTGGTCGAGCGCAACCCCGAGCGGTTCCGGGTGACCGGGCTGTCGGCCGGCGGGGGAGACGTCGAGCTGCTCGCGCGGCAGGCGCTCAAGTTCGGGGTGGAGACGGTCGCGGTGGCGCGCGGAACCGTCGTACAGGATCTTCAGCTGGCGTTCTACGCCGAGGCGCAGCGGCGCGGATATGCCAAGGGCGAGTTCGCGATCCCGAAGATCCTGGCCGGGCCCGACGCCGCCACCGAGCTGGCCGGGGCGCGGTGCGACGTCGTCCTGAACGGCATCACCGGGTCGGTCGGGCTGCGGCCGACGCTGGCCGCGCTGGACGCCGGGACCACCCTCGCACTGGCGAACAAGGAGTCGCTGGTGGTCGGCGGGCCGGTGGTGACCGCGCGGGCCAAGCCGGGCCAGATCGTGCCGGTGGACTCCGAGCACTCCGCGATCGCGCAGTGCCTGCGCGGCGGGCGGGACAGCGAGGTACGACGCCTGCTGGTGACCGCGAGCGGCGGTCCGTTCCGGGGGCGTGCCCGGGCGGAGATGGCCGAGGTGACACCCGAGCAGGCGCTGAACCACCCGACCTGGGACATGGGTCCGGTGATCACGATCAACTCCGCCAACCTGGTCAACAAGGGCCTGGAGGTGATCGAGGCGCACCTGCTGTACGGGCTGCCGATGGAGCGGATCGACGTCGTCGTGCACCCGCAGTCGATCGTGCACTCGATGGTCGAGTTCACCGACGGCTCCACCCTCGTGCAGGCCTCGCCGCCGGACATGCGGCTGCCGATCGCCCTCGCGCTCGCGTGGCCGGACCGGGTCCCGGACGCGGCGCCCGCCTGTGACTGGACCACCGCGGCCTCCTGGACGTTCGAGCCGCTGGACGACGAGGCGTTCCCGGCCGTTCAGCTGGCTCGCGAGGTGGGTACGACGGGTGGGACCGCACCGGCCGTGTTCAACGCGGCCAACGAGGAGTGCGTGGAGGCGTTCCGCGCCGGGCGGCTGCCGTTCCTGGGCATCGTCGACACCGTCGCCCGGGTGGTGACCGAGCACCACGTACCCTCTGTAGTGGACCTTTCCGTCGACGACGTGCTCGCCGCGGAGGACTGGGCGCGCAGACGCGCCCGGGAGCTGACCGGCGTGGAGGAGAGTACAGGCGCATGAACGGGCTGCTGTGGGCGCTGGGCGCGCTGCTCTTCTTCGCCGGGCTGCTGGCGTCGATCGCGCTGCACGAGATCGGCCACATGTGGCCGGCGAAGAAGTTCGGCATGAAGGTCACCCAGTACTTCGTCGGCTTCGGCCGCACCGTGTGGTCGGTCAAGCGCGGCGAGACCGAGTACGGCGTGAAGGCGGTCCCGCTCGGCGGATACGTCCGGATCATCGGCATGTTCCCGCCTGCCAAACAGAGCACCGACGCGGCCGGTCGGGTCACGGTCCGGCAGGCCAACACCGGGCCGTTCCAGTCGCTGATCGAGAACGCCCGCTCCGCCGAGTACCAGACGATCGACCCCGCGGACACCCCGCGGCTGTTCTATGCCAAGCCGTGGTGGCAGAAGCTGATCGTGATGACCGGCGGCCCGCTGATGAACGTGCTGATCGCGGCCGTGCTGTTCAGCGGCGTGTTCATGCTGTACGGCGTGCCGGTCAGCCAGACCACCGTCAAGGTCGTCACCGACTGCGTGATCCCAGCCTCCGAGGCGCGAAAGGACCGGGTCTGCCAGCCGGGCGACCAGGAGTCGCCGGCCAAGAAGGCCGGGTTCCAGCCCGGTGACAAGGTCGTCGAGTTCAACGGCACCGCGATCACCTCGTGGGACGAGCTCACCCCGCTGATCCGGGCCAACACCGACAAGCCCGCCAGCATCGTGGTGGAGCGCTCCGGCCAGCGCGTCACGCTGCACACCAGCACGATCATCAACCAGGTGTACGACGCACCGGGGTCGGACAAGATCGTCTCGGTCGGCTACCTCGGGGTCTCGCCGGAGACCGAGGTCGTCCGGCAGGGCTTCGGGTACACGGTCGAGCGGATGGGCGAGCTGACCGCGATGACGGCCAAGGCACTGGTGTCCTTCCCGGGCAAGCTGGTCGGCGTCGCCAAGGCGATCGCCGGCGGCGAGCGGGCCCAGGACAGCCCGATGAGCATCGTCGGCGCCAGCCGGGTCGCGGGTGAGGTGGTGGCCCGCGGCGACGTGAAGGCCGCCGACAAGCTGGCGTTCTTCGTCGGCATGCTCGCCTCGGTGAACCTGTTCATCGCGCTGTTCAACTTCGTCCCGCTGCTGCCGCTGGACGGCGGGCACATCGCGGGCGCGCTGTGGGAGGCGCTGAAGCGGGCGATCGCGCGGCTGCGCGGCCGGCCGGACCCGGGCCACGTGGACGTGGCCAAGCTGCTGCCGCTGGCCTACCTGGCCGCGAGCTTCATCGTCGTGATGGGCGCGATGCTCGTGATCGCCGACGTCGTGAACCCGATCAGGCTGTTCAACGGATAGGACTGTTCTTGAGCATCAACCTCGGCATGCCGCCGCTGCCCCCGCCGGTGCTGGCGCCGCGCCGCAAGACCCGCCAGATCAAGGTCGGCAAGGTCCTCGTCGGCGGTGACGCACCGATCTCGGTGCAGTCGATGACCACGACGCTGACCTCGGACGTGAACTCGACCCTGCAGCAGATCGCCGAGCTGACCGCGGCCGGCTGCGACATCGTCCGGGTCGCCTGCCCGTCGCATGACGACGCCGAAGCGCTGCCGGAGATCGCGCGGCACTCGCAGATCCCGGTCATCGCCGACATCCACTTCCAGCCGAAGTACGTGTTCGCCGCGATCGACGCCGGGTGCGCCGCGGTCCGGGTCAACCCGGGCAACATCCGCCAGTTCGACGACCAGGTCAAGGAGATCGCGGCCGCCGCCAAGGACCGGGGCACGAGCATCCGGATCGGCGTCAACGCCGGCTCGCTCGACAAGCGGCTGATGGCCAAGTACGGCAAGGCCACCCCCGAGGCCCTCGTCGAGTCGGCGGTCTGGGAGGCCAGCCTCTTCGAGG
>DASXRB010000862.1:0-3010 GCA_036506875.1 Kribbellaceae bacterium
CGACGGCCGGTTCGAGCTGGCGCTGTGCTCGCACCTGCTGTTCACCTGGTCCGACCAGCTCGGCGAGGCCTGGCACCTGGCCGCGTTGCGCGAGCTCTGCCGGGTCGCCGCCGAGGTCCGGGTCTTCCCATTGGTTGTCCAGGGCAACGGTGCGCCGGTGCTCTTCCTCGATCCGGTACGACGCGCGTTCGAGGCCGAGGGTGTGGCGTCGAGCGTGCGGAAGGTGCCGTACGAGTTCCAGCGCGGCGCCGACGAGATGCTCGTGCTGCGCTGACGGTGTCCGCGGGCGTCGCCGTGTCGCTCGTCACCTTCGCTTGAGATTGCCACCCTGGTGTCGCAGAGTCGGTCGTGAAAACTTTCACAAGCGATCGGCGAGTTCGAGGGGATGATCGGCGATGGTCCTGCTGGAGGCGGCGACGCCGGCGGACATGCTGGCCGCGCGGCAGCAGATGGCGCTGTCGCTCGGCTGGCACATCGTGTTCGCGTGTTTCGGCGTCGGGATGCCGCTGATCACGCTGGTCGCGGAGTGGCTGGGCATCCGCACCGGCGACCCGGTGTACCGGCTCCTGGCGCGGCGCTGGGCGAAGGTGATGGGCGTGCTGTTCGCCGTCGGCGCGGTGTCCGGCACCATCCTGTCATTCGAGATGGGCATCCTGTGGCCGGGCCTGATGGGCGTGTACGGCCAGGTGATCGGGCTACCGTTCAGCCTTGAGGGGATCGCGTTCTTCATCGAGGCGATCTTCGTGGGGATCTATCTCTACGGCTGGGACCGGCTGCCGCCGAAGGTGCACGCGCTGACCGCGGTACCGATCGTGCTCGCCGGGGTGGCGTCGGCGTTCTTCGTCGTCACCGCGAACGCCTGGATGAACCAGCCGACCGGCTTCGAGGTCGCCGAGGGCAAGGTCGTCACGGTCGACCCGTGGGCGGCGATGTTCAACCCGGCCACGCCGCCGCAGACCACGCACCTGATCGTGGCCGCGTTCATGGTCGCCGGCTTCGGGATGGCCAGCGTGTACGCCGTGGCCTGGCTGCGCGGCCGGCGGGACCGCTACCACCGGCTCGGCTTCACGATCCCGTTCACGCTGGCCGCCGTCCTGACGCCGGTGCAGATCGCGGTCGGCGACTGGGCGGCGCGGTTCCTGCACGAGCGGCAGCCGATCAAGCTCGCCGCGATCGAGGGCGTGTTCCGGACCGGGTCGCACGTGCCGCTGCACGTCGGCGGGGTCTACCTCGACGGCGAGATGCGGTACGCGATCGAGATCCCGAGCGGGCTGTCGCTGCTCAGCGGCTACAAGCCGAGCACCGTCATCACCGGCCTGGAGACCGTGCCGCCGCAGGACCGGCCGCCGGTCAACATCGTGCACCTGGCCTTCCAGTCGATGGTCGGCATCGGGTTCGCGCTGCTGGCGCTGTCCGCGTTGTTCGCGCTGGTCTGGTGGCGCCGGCGGCGGCTACCGGAGACGCCGTGGTTCTGGCGGGCGGCCGCACTGTCCGGTGTCGGTGCGGCCTCCGCGCTCGAGGCAGGCTGGGTGACCACCGAGGTCGGCCGGCAGCCCTGGGTCGTGTACGGCGTGCTCCGCACCGCCGACGCCGTCAACCCGGCCCCGGGGCTGACCTGGGGCTTCTACCTGGTGACGTTCGTGTACGCCGTGCTGACCGCGATCACGATCGTCGTCCTGCGACGGATGACGCGGTCGACGCCGGTGCCGGACGAGATCACCGACGCGGACGTCGAGGCGGTGCACGCGTGAGCCTGGAGACGGCGTACCTCGCGGTGATGTGGATCGGGCTGACCCTCTACCTGCTGCTGGGCGGTGCGGACTTCGGGGCCGGGATCTGGGACCTGGTGGCCGGCGGGCCGGAACGCGGGCGGCGGCAGCGGGACCTGATCGCGCACACGATCGGCCCGGTCTGGGAGGCGAACCACGTCTGGCTGATCTTCGTGATCGTGCTGATGTGGACCGGGTTCCCGCCGGTGTTCGCGGCCGTGTCGTCGACGCTGTACGTACCGTTCACTTTGGTTGCCCTCGGCATCATCGGGCGCGGGTCGGCGTTCGTCTTCCGCAAGGCGAGTGTGCGGGTGGAGCACCAGCGGCTGTTCGGCGCGGTGTTCGCGCTGTCGTCACTGCTGACGCCGTTCTTCCTCGGGGTGTCGGCCGGCGCGGTCGCCGGCGGCCGGGTGCCGCCGGGGCTGGCGAAGGGAGATCTGCTCACGAGCTGGCTCAACCCGACCTCGCTGGCGTGCGGTGTGCTGACGGTCTGCCTGACCGCCTATCTCGCCGCGGTCTACCTGACCCGCGAGGCCGAACGTCAGGCCGGTGCGGGCGAGCGGGCGGACGTGGACGGCGCCGCCGGCCGGGTGGTGCAGGCCGGACTGGCGGAGACGTTCCGCCGCCGGGGTCTGGTCGCGGGCGTCGTGACGGGCGCGGTCGCGGTGGCGACGCTGTTCGTCGTACGCGCAGACACGCCCGCCCTGGCCGACCGGCTCCTGTCCGGCCGCGGGCTGGTCCTGGTGCTCGTCTCGGTTGTCGCGGGTGCGGTGTCGCTGGTCCTGCTCGCGTTGCGGAGGTATCTCGTCGTACGGGTCACTGCCGCGCTCGCCGTGACGGCTCTGCTGTGGGGGTGGGGGGCCGCGCAGTACCCGGAGATGCTGCCCGGGCTGACCGCCGCGGACGCCGCCGCCCAGCCCGCCGTGCTGGCCGCTTCGCTCGGCGCGCTCGGCGCCGGCGCGCTGCTGCTGGTCCCGTCGATGCTCTGGATGTTCCGCATCTTCCAGCGCCCGGCCGAGCACTGACCCCATGGTTCAGGCGGGTTTCGGCAGGTAGCGGGCCGGGACCAGGTCGATGGTGAGCCGGCGGACGATGTCGCGGGCGGGTTCCGGCCAGGCGTCCCAGACCTGGCGGGCCCACTCGATCAGGGCCGCCTCGACCTGGTCGACGCCGCCGGCGCACAGCACGTCGTACGCCGTGAGGTGGCCGACGCGAGGCGGCGGGGTGAGGCGCGGCCAGTC
>DASXRB010000863.1:0-2968 GCA_036506875.1 Kribbellaceae bacterium
TGGCGGTGAGGTCGGCGGCGGGGACGACCTGGCTGGCGAGGCCGAGCTCGAGGGCCTCGGCGGCGCCGACGGTGCGCGGGAAGTACAGCAGCTCGGTCGCCTTCGCCGAGCCGATCAGCCGCGGCAGCGTCCAGGAGATGCCGGTGTCGCAGGACAGCGCCACGCCGGTGAACGCCAGGTTGAACCCGGCGGTGTCGGCCAGCACCCGGAAGTCGCAGGCGAACGCGATCGACGCGCCCGCTCCGGCGGCGATGCCGTTGACCGCGGCAACGACCGGCTTCGGCATCTCGGCCAGCCCGCGCGCGATCGGCGTGTAGTGCTCCTTGACCGTGCTCCACAGCGACTCGCGCTCAGGGCCCGCCATCAGCTCGACGTGCTCCTTGAGGTCCTGCCCGACGCAGAAGGCCCGGCCGGTGCCGGTGATCACGACACACCGCGCCGCGTCGTCGCCGGCCGCGCGCTCGACGGCGGCCTTCAGCGCCTCCTTGGTCGCGACGCTGAGCGAGTTCATCGCGTCCGGACGGTTGAGCGTGATGGTGCCGATGCCGTCGGCAACGTCGTACCGGACGATCTCTTCGCTCATCGTGGGGTTCCTCCCAGGTTCGATACGGACTCAGGCCGATGGCAGGCATCGTTCGACGAAGCGTACGGCGGCCGGTGCGAGCCGCTCCGCGTGGTGGTCGAAGAACTCGGCCGCGCGGGTGCCGGCCCAGCCGTCCGGGAGCAGCTCGGCGGGCAGCCCCGGGTCGCGGAACAGGAACTTGCGCCACTCGTGCACGAGCAGCGAGCGCACCGCGAACGCCTGCTCGTCGGTGGCCGGCCCGTCGGCATCGAGCCCGTCGGCCTCGTCGACCAGCGCCTTCGCGTCGACCAGCCACTCGTCGTACGACGCGCCGAGCTCGTCGAGCTGCCACACCCGCCGGGCGAACGGCCCGGCACCGCTGTCGACCGGCGCCCGGAACCGGTCCGCGGTGAGCTGCTCGGCGGCCAGGACGGCGTCCACCTCCTCGTCGTCGCGCAGTCCGACCCAGGTGCTGTCGGACAGCGGCGCCCAGCCGAGGAAGCCGAGCTGGGAGCCGAAGCGGTCGCGCGACCGCCGGTCCGGAACCTCGTGCAGTACGACGAGGTGCCAGTGCCGGTCCCAGCCGTCCGGCACGCCGGTGCGGTAGATCCGGACCGCGGCGTCGTCGAGCCGGCGACGCGCCCGGGACGTCAGCGCGTAGCCGGGCTGTCCCTCGATCCGGACCGGGTCGAGCCAGCCCTGCCGCACCATCCGCGACACGGCCGTGCGCACCGCGGCGGGCTGCACTCCGAGCGGTGCGAGCAGCCGGACGAGGGCGGCCACGGGTGCCCGGCCACCGCGTTCACGGAGGTGGTCGCCGTACAGGTCGAAGAGGGCGGAACGAGCGTGCACGTTCCCGAGTCTGCCGCATGATGCGCGAGCCTGGCCCGCTATCAGGGATAATGGAGGCCGTATCGACGGAGAAAGGGGTGCGCGCATGGCGGCGATGAAGCCGCGGACGGGCGATGGTCCGCTCGAGGTCACCAAGGAAGGCCGGGGGATCGTGATGCGGGTCCCGCTTGAAGGTGGTGGCCGTCTCGTCGTCGAGCTGAACGCTGACGAGGCGACCGAGCTCGGGAACGCGCTGAAGGCCGTCGTCGGCTGACGCCTTTTCGATTCTGCTTCCGCGTGCCGCCTGCTTGAGGCGGTACGACGGCCCCGGTGGATGCACCCCGGAATGTGGGACAGCATCCGCCGGGGCCGTTAGCGTGTCCTCCGAGTCCTTCGCCGGGGGGCGCTCCGACTACGTACACCAGTGAGGAAACCCGTGTCCCGTAGCTCCGCCGTCATGCCCGGTCCAGCGGTCAGCTGGTCCGGTGAGGTTCCGCAGGACGCTCCGACGTTGTGGGCGGTCACCGTCGGCGCGTCGGGTCCCGCCACCGCGGCGGCCGGCCTGACCGGGCGGCTCGGCGCGGAGGTGGCCCGGGTGCTCGACGCGGTGGTGGCGACCGGCTTCGAGCCGACGGCCGGCGCGGTGGCGTCGTACCCCCTGCTGAGCGGTGACGCGCGCGAGCTGGTGCTGGTCGGCACCGGCGGCGGTACGGCCGCCGACCTGCGCAAGGCGGGTGCCGCGGTGGCGCGCCGCAGCCGCGGTCACGACCGGGCCGTCGCCGTCGTTGCCGAGGGCACCGACGTGCAGGCGTTCACCGAGGGCGTGGTGCTGGGTGCGTTCAGCTTCCACCGCAAGACGGCCGAGCCGCACAAGCCGGTCGCGCCGCAGGTCGTGCTGACCGACGGGTCCGGCACGGACCAGGGCCCGGCGCTGGAGCGCGGGCTGGTGATCGGCCGGGCCGGCTGGCTGGCCCGCGAGCTCGCCTCCACCCCGTCCAACGAGAAGGACCCGTCCTGGCTCGCCGACCGCGCCGTCGAGGCGGCGAAGACCGGCAACCTCGAGGTCACCGTCTGGGACGAGCGGAAGCTTGCCGCGGAAGGTTTCGGCGGCATCGTCGCGGTCGGCGGCGGTTCCACCCGGCCGCCGCGGCTGATCCGGCTCGACTACACCCCCGCCGAGGCGGACGGCGACACGCCGTACGTCGTGCTGGTCGGCAAGGGCATCACGTTCGACACCGGCGGCCTGTCGCTGAAGCCGCGCGAGTCGATGGCGTCGATGAAGCGCGACATGACCGGTGGCGGCTCGGTGATCGCGGCGATGGCGGCCCTTCCGGCGCTGGGCGCGCGGGTCCGGGTGACCGGGCTGGTGTGCGCGGCCGAGAACATGCCTTCGGGTACGGCGTACCGGCCCGACGACGTCGTTCGCCACTACGGCGGCCGGACCACCGAGGTGAAGAACACCGACGCCGAGGGCCGGATGGTGCTCGCGGACGGTCTCGCCTACGCCGCGACCGAGCTGGAGCCGGACGCGATCGTGGACGTCGCCACGCTGACCGGTGCGATCAAGGTGTCGCT
>DASXRB010000864.1:0-7509 GCA_036506875.1 Kribbellaceae bacterium
GCCTTCGCCGCCCCGCAGGGCACGTTCGAGAGCCAGCTTGCCGGTGAGGCCGGCATGATCGTCGGCGAGCAGGGGGCCGCGGACTCGAAGAGCCTGGCCACCACGCCGGACGGCTCCGGCCCGTACACCCTGGACACCGCCAAGACTGTGAAGGGCAGCGCGTACGTGGTCAACCGCAAGGACGGCGTCGACGCCGCCAAGTACCCGTACCAGACGCTCACCTACAAGGTGATCACGGACAAGACCGCGCGGGCCAACGCCGTCATCTCCGGCCAGGTGGATGTCGCGATCATCGACGGGTCGACCGCCGACCTGGTCAAGTCGCGCGGCACCGGCCTGGCCAAGAACGGCGGCACCGTGCTCGAGATGCCGTTCTTCGACAAGCTCGGCACGACCGCCAAGGCCGTCGGTGACAAGCGGGTGCGGCTGGCGATGAACTACGCCATCGACCGGCAGAGCCTGGTGGACGCGCTGTACAAGGGCGCCCGGCCGACCGCGAACGCGTTCCCCGAGGCGTCCAAGGGCTACGACCCGGCGCTCGACACCACTTACGCCTACAACCCGGAGAAGGCCAAGCAGCTGCTCGCCGACGCCGGCTACCCCACCGGATTCGAGTTCAACGTTACGACCAGCCCGGACGCCAAGACGGTGATGGAGGCCTTCCAGAAGATGTTCGAGGCCGTCGGCATCAAGATGAACATCAAGGTCACCACCTCGACCGACGAGATCTTCGCGGCGGTGGCGACGCAGCCGATCGGCTACCTGCCGCTGGGCTGGGCCAACGAGGTCGGCGTCACCGCCGGTGTGCTGGTGGGTGGCTTCGCCAACGTCCAGCACGCGGAGAACCCGGTCATCGGTGCCGCGCTGGGCAAGGCGTCCAACGCCAAGGGTGACGGGCAGGCCGCCGCGCTGAAGGAGCTCAACCACGCGCTGGTGGACGAGGGCTGGATCATTCCGATCGCCGAGCAGTACTCCTATATCGGCTACAACACGAAGAAGGTCGCCGAGCCCAAGTTCCCTGGCCTGGACGGCATCCCGCTGTTGACGACCCTCCAGCCGGCCGGCTGACGCACTTCCCCCACTCCCGACCCGAAGGGAACGACATGGTCGGCTACGTCGCCCGCCGCCTGGCCTTCGCCATCGGCACCGTTGCCGCGGCGAGCGTGCTCAGCTTCCTGCTCGTTCACCTGACCTCCGGCAGCCCGGGAGCCATCGTCGCCGGCCAGGGCGCCACCCCCGAGCAGATCGACGCCGCCAACGAGGAACTCGGCTGGAACCGTCCGCTCGTCACGCAGTTCGCCGACTGGGTGAGCCACGTGACCCGCGGCGACTTCGGCACCTCGCTGTCGGACGGGCACGACATCAAGGCCGACCTGTTCGCCCGGCTGCCGGTCACCGCCTCGATCGCGCTGCTCGCCACGCTGCTCAGCGCGATCGTCGGCATCGTGATCGGGGTTACCGCTGCGGTTCGCGGCGGGCGGCTCGACCGGGCCGTCACCGCCGGCAGCAGCATCGCGGTCTCGCTGCCCGCGTTCTGGGTGGGCGTCCTGCTCGTGTACGCGCTCTCGATCCGGACCACGCTGCTGCCGGCGACCGGCTATGTGCCCTTCGCTGAGAACCCGGTGGAGTGGCTGAAGAGCCTGGCGCTGCCGGCGATCGCGCTCGCCGTCGGCGGCGCGGCGATCGTGGCCCGCACCGCGCGCACCGGGATGGTCGAGGCGCTGCGCCAGGAGCACATCCGCACGCTGCAGGCCATCGGCACCCCGCCGTGGCGGCTGCGCTATGTGCACGCGCTCCGCTTCGCGAGCGCGCCGGTCGTCTCCGTCCTGGGCGTGCAGTTCATCGCACTATTCGGCGGCTCGATCATCGTGGAGAACCTGTTCGCACTGCCCGGCCTCGGCCAGGCCACCCAGCTCGCGGTCGGCGTGCACGACCTGCCCGCGGTGCAGGGCGTCGTAGTCATCGCGACCGTCGTCGTCGTCATCACCAACCTGCTGCTGGACCTGCTGGTCGCGGCACTCGACCCCAAGGTGCGTACGGCATGAGCGTGCTTCCCCTGGACGCCGGCCAGGCCGCCGGCGGCTCGGTCAAGCGGCGGCTGCGCGCCGCGCTGCGCAAGCCGGCCGGTGTGTTCGGCGCCACCTGGCTGCTGCTGCTCGTCGTCGCGTCCATCACGTCGCCGCTGTGGCTGCCGCATGAGGTCGACGAGCAGGACCTGGCCGCGGCGCTGGCCGGACCGAGCGGCACGCATTGGCTCGGCACGGACGAGCTGGGCCGGGACATGTTCAGCCGCATTGTCGCCGCGGCCGGGGAGGCGTTGATCGGGTCCGCCATCACCGTCATCGTGGCGTTCGGCATTGGGGTGCCGCTGGCGCTGTTCGCCGCCGAGCACGGCCAGCAGGCCGAGCGCGTCGTCAGCCGGATCACCGAGATCCTGCTGGCGCTGCCCGGCATGGTGATCCTGCTGGCGGTCATCGGCGTCATCGGGCCGCGCATCTACATCGTCATGGCAGTGCTCGGCGTCATGATCTCCGCGGCCGTCTACCGGGTCCTGCTCGCCGTCGCCCAGTCGGTGCGCAAGCGGCTCTACGTGGACGCCGCGCGGGTGAACGGCCTGGGCTCGCTCGCCGTCAACGTCAGGCACGTGCTGCCCGCCATGCTCACCACGATCGCGGTGCAGGCAGCGCAGCTGTTCGGCATCGGCCTGCTCATCGAGGCCGGCCTGGCGTTCATCGGCTTCGGCCCGCGCCCACCGGTCCCGAGCTGGGGCGACATGATCCAGGCCGCGTCCGTACACATCACCGACGACCCATGGCTCATGGTGCCGACCGGTGCCGTGCTGGCGCTGACCGTGATGGCCGCCAACGAGCTTGCCGACGCGATCTCCGGCGGCGCGCCGAAGCCGGCGCCGAGGCTGGCCCGCATGCGCCGCCGGGCGGCGGTCACCGGGCCGGCCGAGCCGCGGGACCCGACGGCCGTGCTGGAGGTGCGCGACCTCACGGTGGCCGTGGACGGCGGCCCGGCGCTGGTGACGGGGGTGTCCTTCGCCCTGGCGCCGGGATCTGTGCTCGGCCTGGTCGGCGAGTCCGGCTGCGGGAAGACGATGACCGCCAGGGCCGTCCTCGGTCTGCTGCCCGAGGGGGTTTCGATCAGCGGCGGTGCGATCTTCTGGCGAGGCCGCGACCTGGTCGGCCTGCCCGAGTCGGAGCTGCGCAAGCTGCGCGGGCCCGAGATCGCGATGATCTCCCAGGAGCCGATGGTCGCGCTCGACCCGATGTTCTCCGTTGCCCACCAGCTCATCCATCCGATCCGCCGGCTGCGCGGAGTCGGACGCCGCGAGGCGCGGCGCATCGCGGCCGAACTGCTCCAGCAGGTCGGAATCGTGGATGGCAGGAAGGTCCTGAAGTCATACCCGCACCAGCTCTCCGGCGGCATGGCGCAACGCGTCTGCATCGCACTGGCGCTGACCGGGCAGCCGAAGCTGCTGATCGCCGACGAGCCGACCACTGCGCTCGACGTGACCGTGCAGGCGGAGATCCTCAGCGTGCTACGGGCGCTGGTGCGGGATACCGGGCTGTCGGTCGTGATCGTCAGCCACGATCTCGGCGTGGTTGCCGACATCTGCGATGACGTCGCGGTGATGTATGCCGGCCAGGTGGTCGAGTCCGGTTCCGCGATGGACGTGCTCGAGTCCCCCGCGCACCCGTACACGACGGCGCTGCTAGGCGCCAACCCGCACGTGCCGGAGGGCGAGCCGGTGCCGGCGCGGCTGGCGTCGATTCCCGGCACCGTCCCGGCGCCCCAGGCCTGGCCGGCCGGCTGCCGCTTCGCGTCCCGGTGCAGGTTCGCCGCCGACAAATGCACCGCTCCGGTTGCGCTGGAGCCGGCGCACGGCGCCGGGTCGGTCCGCTGCGTACGCACCCATGAACTGAAGTCGATGGACTGGATCAGCCCGCTCGACGAACAGCAGCCGACGGGAGTGTCGTCATGACCGAGCATGCCCTGGACGTGCGCGACCTCGTGGTGCACTACGGCTCCCGCCGTACCCGCGCCAAGACGCCGCCCGCCGTGGATGGGGTCAGCTTCAGCATCGCCCCAGGCGAGACGCTCGGCCTTGTCGGCGAGTCCGGCTCAGGCAAGTCCACCATCGGCAAGGCCGTGCTCGGCCTGCAGCCGCCGACGTCCGGGACCGTGCTGCTGCAGGGCCGCGACATCACGCACGCCTCGCTGCGCGACCGGCGCACCGCGGCGGTGGACCTGCGGGTGGTGTTCCAGGACCCGTACTCGTCGCTGAACCCGGCGCAGACCATCGGGCAGACGTTGGTCGAGCCGCTTCGCCTGCTGCGCGTGCCGCCGTCGGAGCGGCGGCCGCGGACCGCCGCGGCACTGGAGTCGGTTGGCCTGCCGGCCGACGCGCTGGACCGCCGGCCGCAGCAGTTCTCCGGCGGCCAGCGGCAGCGCATCGCCATCGCCCGGGCGCTGGTCTGCGACCCCAAGGTCGTCGTGCTCGACGAGCCGGTCAGCGCGCTGGATCTGTCCACCCAGGCTCAGGTGCTCAACCTGCTCGCCGACCTGCGCGACCGACACCAGCTCGCCTTCCTGTTCATCGCCCACGACCTCGGAGTTGTCCGCTTCCTCGCGCAGCGCGCCGTCGTGCTGTACCGCGGCCAGGTCATGGAGCAGGGCCCGGTCGACGCGGTCACCCAGCGGCCGCGCCACCCGTACACCATCGCGCTCACCGCGGCCGCCCCGGTGCCCCGCCCGGCGGAACAGGCCAGGCGCCGAGCCGCCCGCGAGGCACTCGGCATCGGCACCGCCGGGGCCGCGGCGCCGTCGGCAGTCGGCTGCCCGTTCGTGCCGCGCTGCCCGCTGGCCACCGACATCTGCCGGGTCGAGCGGCCGCCGCTGCGGGTAGTCGGCCAGAGCGCGACCGCGTGCCATCATGCCGAGCAGGTACCCGTTATGGACGACCTGGCGAGGGAGTCGGCATGAGCAGGATCGTGATCCCGGCCCGATTCCTGCCGCCGCCCGAGCCACACCGGCGCCCGGACGGCAGCCGGCACCACGTCGGCGTCACCTACGCCGTGGCGTTCGGCACGGCCGCCGGCGTACCGGCCCGCCTGGTCACCGTGCCCGGCGCCAACCACATCTTCGACGGCCACGACGACATCGACGCGCTGGTGGACCTGTCCGTCGGCTACCTCGCCGCAGCGCTGGCCAGAACCATGGCGGGGTGATCGGCATGCCGGCCATCCAGGTCACACCGGTTCGCTTCGAGCACCACCGCACCGCACTGGGCCATCACCCCGCTTTGGGCCATCACCCCGCATTGGGCATCGGGGAGCGCGCACCACGGCTGTCGTGGCGCATCGAGGCCGCGCCCGCCGGCTGGCGCCAGGTCGGCTACGAGGTGGAGATCCGGGACACGGACGACCGGGTGACCGAAACCCGGTTCGAGTCGACCGACTCGGTGCTCGTGCCGTGGCCGGCCGCGCCGCTGGTCTCCCGCGAGCGCCGCGCCGTCCGGGTGCGGGTGTGGGGTGACGACGGCCGGCCGTCGCCGTGGAGCCAGGCCGCCGTCGTCGAGGCAGGCCTGTTCGACCCGTCCGACTGGCGGGCGCAGATGATCACGCCAGAGGCCGACCCGGTCCCGATGCTGCGCCGCGGCTTCACCCTCGACGGCCGGGTGGTCTCCGCACGCCTCTACGCCACCGCGCGTGGCCTCTACCAGGCCGAGATCAACGGGCAGCGGGTCGGCGACGACGCCTTCGCGCCCGGCTGGACCAGCTACCACTCCCGGCTGCGCTACCAGACCTACGACGTCACCCCGCTGCTGACGACGGGCGAGAACGCCATCGGCGTGACCGTCGCCGACGGTTGGTACCGGGGCCGGCTGACGTTCGAGGCCGGCAAACGGAACGTGTACGGGGACCGCCTCGGGTTGCTGGCGCAGCTCGAGGTGGTGCTGGCCGACGGCCGGACCGTGGTCGTCGGCACCGATGGCACCTGGCGCTCGTCCACTGGCCCGACCCGCTCCGCCGACCTGTACGACGGCGAGCACTACGACGCCACGCTGGAGCAGCCCGGCTGGTCGCGCGCGTCGTTCGACGACAGCGGCTGGGCCGGCTGCGAGGTCGCGGCGGACTTCGACGTCGCGACGCTGGTCGCGCCCGACGGCCCGCCGGTCCGCGCGACCGAGGAGCTCCCGGTCCGCGAGGTGCTCACCGCGCCGTCCGGGGCGACGCTGCTCGACTTCGGCCAGAACCTGGTCGGCCGGCTGCGCATCCGGGTCACCGGCACGCGCGGTGCCGTGGTGCGGCTGCGGCACGCCGAGGTCCTGGAGCACGGCGAGCTGGGGGTCCGGCCGCTGCGCACCGCCGCGGCAACCGACAGCTACACCCTGCGCGGCGACGCCGCGGGCGAGGAATGGGAACCACGGTTCACCTTCCACGGCTTCCGGTACGCGGAGGTCACCGGCTGGCCGGGGGAGCTGCGCACCGAGGACGTGACCGCGGTCGTCTACCACTCCGACATGGAGCGCACCGGCTGGTTCGAGTGCTCCGACGGGCTGCTGACCCGGCTGCACGAGAACGTGGTGTGGGGCATGCGCGGCAACTTCCTCGACGTGCCGACCGACTGCCCGCAGCGCGACGAGCGCCTCGGCTGGACCGGCGACATCCAGGTGTTCGGGACCACCGCCTGCTACCTGTACGACTGCGTGGGTGTCCTGGTGTCCTGGCTGAAGGATCTGGCCGCGGACCAGACCGCGGAGGGCATCGTCCCGCTGTTCGTGCCGCGGGTCGACCTGTCCGGGCTGTTCGGCGAGCCCGCCGCTCAGGCCGGCTGGGGCGACGCGGCCGTGCTGCTGCCCTGGGTGCTCCACCAGCGCTCGGGCGACCTGGACGTGCTGCGCCGCCAGTACCCCAGCATGGTTCGCTGGGTGGACGGCCTGACCGCCGTGCTCGGCCCGGGGACGCTGTTCGACCAGCCGGCCTTCCAGCTCGGCGACTGGCTCGACCCGGCCGCCCCGCCGGACAACCCGGCCGCCGCGACGACCGACCCGATCCTGGTCGCCACCGCGTACCGGGTGCGGGCCGCGCAGGTGCTGAGCGAGATCGCGGCCGTGCTGGGCGAGGACGCCGACGCGGCGAAGTACGCCGAGCTGGCCGAGAGCGTGCGGCTGGCCTTCCACGACGAGTACGTGACCCCGAACGGGCGGGTGGCCAGCGACTCGCAGACCGGCTACGCGCTGGCGCTGGAGTTCGCTCTGCTGCGCGAGGAGCAGCAGCGCCGCCGGGCCGCCGCGCGCCTGGTCGAGGTGGTGCGCCGGCAGCGGCACCGGATCGCCACCGGTTTCCTCGGCACCCCGCTGATCTGCGACGCCCTGACGACCGCAGGCGCCGTGGACGACGCGTACCAACTGCTGCTGCAGAAGCAGTGCCCGTCCTGGCTGTACCCGGTGACCATGGGCGCGACCACCGTCTGGGAGCGCTGGGACAGCATGCTGCC
>DASXRB010000865.1:0-4959 GCA_036506875.1 Kribbellaceae bacterium
CTGGAGCGCGACGGCCGCGGTGACGTGATCCGGCGCAAGGCGGGGCTGCCGCCCGCGACGTACTTCTCCGGCGGCAAGATCCAGTGGATCCTCGAGAACGTCGACGGCGTCCGCGAGGCGGCCGAGCGCGGCGACGCGATCTTCGGCAACACCGACACCTGGCTGCTGTGGAACCTCACCGGCGGCACCGACGGCGGCGCGCACGTCACCGACGTCACCAACGCCAGCCGGACCATGCTGATGGACCTGGAGACGCTGGACTGGGACGACGAGCTGCTCGGCTTCTTCGGCATCCCGCGGCAGATGCTGCCGCGGATCAGGCCGTCGTCGGACCCGGCGGGCTACGGTACGACGCGGGGCGGGGGACTGCTGGACGGCGAGGTGCCGCTGACCGGGGACCTCGGCGACCAGCAGGCGGCGACCGTCGGGCAGGTCTGCTTCAGCCCGGGCGAGGCGAAGAACACCTACGGCACCGGCAACTTCATGCTGCTGAACACCGGCACCCAGCCGGTGCGGTCGAAGGCCGGGCTGCTCACCACGGTCTGCTACCAGTTCGGTGACGCGGACGCGGTCTACGCGCTGGAGGGCTCGATCGCGGTCACCGGGTCGGCGGTGCAGTGGCTGCGCGACCAGCTCGGCATCATCTCCGGCGCCGCCGAGGTGGAGACGCTGGCCCGGCAGGTGGACGACAACGGCGGGGTGTACTTCGTGCCGGCGTTCTCCGGCCTGTTCGCGCCGTACTGGCGGTCCGACGCGCGCGGCGCGATCGTCGGTCTGTCGAGATACAACACGAACGCTCACCTCGCGCGTGCGACCCTGGAATCGATCTGCTATCAGACCAAGGACGTCGCGGACGCGATGGAGAAGGACTCCGGGGTGAAGCTGGACGTGCTCAAGGTGGACGGGGGCGTCACCGCGAACGACCTGTGCATGCAGCTGCAGGCCGACGTCCTCGGGGTTCCGGTGAGCCGGCCGGTGGTCGCCGAGACCACCGCGCTCGGCGCGGCGTACGCGGCCGGCCTCGCGGTCGGCTTCTGGTCGTCGACCGAGGACCTGCGGCGGAACTGGAACGAGGACCGGCGCTGGGACCCGCAGTGGTCGGCCGAGCAGCGCGAGAAGGGGTACGCCGGGTGGCAGAAGGCCGTCCAGCGCACCCTGGACTGGGTCGACGTCGGCTGATCGTCACGACATCGGAAGGACAACCTCAGTGGGCGCAGCAGTCGCGCTGTCACCGCGGGCCCGGCAGGCCGCGATCGACCACCTCGGCGGCGGGACGGAGCTGGACGTAATCGTGGTCGGCGGCGGAGTCGTCGGCGCCGGGTCGGCGCTGGACGCCGCCACCCGCGGCCTGACCACGGGCCTGCTGGAGGCCCGCGACTTCGCCAGCGGGACGTCGAGCCGGTCCAGCAAGCTGGTGCACGGCGGCCTGCGCTACCTGGAGATGCTGGACTTCCGGCTCGTGCACGAGGCCCTGCAGGAGCGCGGGCTGCTGCTGCAGCGGCTGGCGCCGCACCTGGTCAAGCCGGTGCCGTTCCGGTACCCGCTGCGGCACCGCGCCTGGGAGCGGCTCTACGCCGGCGCGGGCGTCGCGCTGTACGACGGGATGGCGATCGGCGCCGGTCTCAGCACCGGCCTGCCGCGGCACAAGCACCTGACCCGGCGCGGTGCGCTGCGGCTGATGCCGAGCCTGCGCAAGGACGCCCTGGTCGGGGCGCTGCGGTACTACGACGCGCAGGTCGACGACGCGCGCTACGTGCTCGAGCTGGCGCGCACCGCCGCGTCGTACGGCGCGCAGGTCGCGAACCGGGTGAAGGTGACCGGTTTCCTGCGCCAGGGCGAGCGGGTCACCGGCGTGCGTGCCAAGGACCTGGAGACCGCCCGGGAGTTCGACGTCCGCGCCAAGCAGGTGGTGAACGCTACCGGGGTGTGGACCGACGACACCCAGGCGATGGTGGGAGAGCGCGGCCAGTTCCACGTCCGGGCCAGCAAGGGCATCCACCTGGTGGTGCCGAAGGACCGGATCCAGTCCAGCACCGGGCTGATCCTGCGCACCGAGACCTCGGTGCTGTTCGTGATCCCGTGGGGCCGGCACTGGATCATCGGCACCACCGACACCGACTGGGCGCTGGACAAGGCGCACCCGGCGGCGACCAGTGCGGACATCGACTACCTGCTGGACCACGTGAACGCGGTGCTCACCACGCCGCTGACCCGCGAGGACGTCGAGGGCGTGTACGCCGGGCTGCGGCCGCTGCTGGCCGGCGAGTCCGACAGCACCTCGAAGCTGTCTCGCGAGCATGTCGTCACGCACGCCGTGCCCGGCCTGGTGGTCGTTGCCGGCGGCAAGTACACGACGTACCGGGTGATGGCGCAGGACGCGATCGACGCGGTCGCGAACGCGCTGGACGGCCGGGTGCCGAAGTGCGTGACGAAGAGCATCCCGCTGGTCGGCGGCGAGGGATACTACGCGCGGTGGAACCAGCGGCAGCTGATCGCGGAGCGCTCCGGCCTGCACGTGGCGCGGATCGAGCACCTGCTCAACCGGTACGGCGCGCTGATCGACGAGGTACTCGAGCTGGTGGCGGCGGACCCGTCGCTGGGCGAGGCGCTGCCGGGGACCCAGGACTACCTGAAGGCCGAGGTCGTGTACGCGGCGTCGCACGAGGGCGCCCGGCACGTGGACGACGTGCTGGAGCGTCGTACCAGGATCTCGATCGAGGTCTGGGACCGCGGTGTCGACGCGGCCGAGGCGGCGGCCCGGCTGATGGCGCCCGTGCTCGGCTGGACCGAGGACGAGATCGCCCACGAGGCGGCCGTCTGGGCCCGCCGCGTCGAGTCCGAACGTCTGTCCCAGGAACAGCCCGACGACGAGTCCGCCGACAAGATCCGCCTCCAGGCTCCGGAGATTCCCTCGCCCGCCTGAGCTACTCGGTGGCGATGGCCCGGAGGACGTCGAGTCTGGCCGCGTGGCGGGCGGGCCAGAGGGCGGCGAGGACGCCGACGACGGCGGCGGCGACCGCGACGGCAACCAGCTGGAGGACCGGGATGTCGAGGACGGCGAGGCCGTCGTCGCGCATCACGTTCTGGATCGCGGCGCCGAACGTGACACCGATCAGCAGGCCGAGCGCGGTGCCGAGCACGGCGATCAGCACCGACTCGACCCGGACCATCGACCGGACCTGGGCGCGTTCCATGCCGATCGCGCGGAGCAGTCCGATCTCGCGCGTGCGTTCGAGCACGCTGAGCAGCAGCGTGTTGACGATGCCCAGGACGGCGATCACCACGGTCAGCGCGAGCAGCGCGTAGAACGCGCCCGCGAGCGCGTCGACCGGGGCCCGCTGCGCCTGCGCGTACCCGCCCTGGTCGCGGACCTGCACCAGCGGGTCGTCCGCCAGCGCCGCCGCGATCCGCCGGCCGGCCGCAGCCGGGTCGGTGCCGTCGCGCAGGTCGACGTACACCGCGGCGTCGGTGCGGCCGCCGCCGATCGCGGTGAACACGTCGAGCGAGGTGACGATCGCGTCGAGCTGGCGGCTGGAGGCGAGCACGGCGCCGACGGTGAGCTCGTGCGTCCCGCCGCGGGTGCGGACGTCGAGGGTGCTGCCGACCGTGGCGCCGAGGGTGCGGGCGATGTTGCCCGGCAGCACCGCCTCGCCGGCGTCGAGCCGGTCCAGCGAGCCCTGCTCGACCTTCACCACGATCGGCCCGCGCAGCACGGCCGGGTCGGCGCCGATCGCGTTCAGCCGGTGCCCGGCCACCTCGACCGCCATCGAACGCAGCCGGCCGGCCGACGCCACGCCGTCGACCTTCGCGACCTGCCCGGCGACCGCGGCCGGCACGGGCTCGCCGTTGTTGCCCACGACAACGAAGTCGGCGGTGCCGAAGGTGTCGCGGACGCTCTCGTCGATGGACGCCTTGGTCGACCCGGCGAGCACCGCGAGCAGGCCGACGACCGCCATCGCGACCATCAGCGCCGACGCGGTGGCCGACGTACGGCGCGGGTTGCGCCGGGTGTTGGTGACGCCGAGCAGCACCGTGGTGCGCCGCCGCGCGGGCCGGGACAGGCCGAGCGCGGCGTACGACGCGACGAGCGGCGCGACCAGCATCGCCCCGGCCAGTGCGATCGCGGCGCACAGCCCGAGGATGATCGCGCCCGGGATACCCGGGCTGCCGCTCGCGGTGACGAACCCGCCGCACGCCGAGACGAGTGCGACCGCGCCGACGGCGACCCTGGTGCGCATCGACCGGTCGGCCGGCGCGACGTCGTCGCGCAGCGCCTCGACCGGGGCCAGCCTGCTCGCCCGGCGGGCCGGCAGGTACGCCGAGAACACGGTGACCCCGATCCCGACCAGGTAGCAGGTGATCACCGTGCCGGCGGTGACCTGCAGGCGGGTGTCCGGGAACACCGCGCCGATCGTGCCCAGGCCCGCGCGCAGGCCGACGCCGATCAGGACGCCGATCAGCAGGCCGATCGTCGAACCGGCCGCGCCGACCACCAGCGCCTCGGCCAGCACCGACCGGGTGACCTGGGAGCGGGAGGCGCCGACGGCACGCAGCAGCCCGAGCTCGCGGACCCGTTGCGCGACCAGCACCGCGAACGTGTTGAAGATCAGGAACATCCCGACGAACAGCGCCAGGCCCGCGAACAGCATCAGCACCGACCCGGCGGCGCCGAACACGCTGTCGACGTGGTCCTCGGCCTCCTTGATCACCTCCGGCGCGGTCCGCACCAGCACGCCCGCCCCGGCCGCGGCCTGCAGCCGGGTGCGCAGTGTCGCGACGTCGACGCCCTCCTTGGCGTCGACCGCGACCGAGCTCCACCCCGGCTCGCCGAGCAGCAGCAGTTGCGCGGTGGCGGGGTCGAAGGCGATCAGCGGGGACTGCGCGGCCGGCCCGGTGCTGGCCGGTGTGGTCAGCCCGACGACCCGGGCGGAGTGGCTGCCGGTCGCGGTGACCACCCGG
>DASXRB010000866.1:0-2418 GCA_036506875.1 Kribbellaceae bacterium
GTCGACCCCGTTCGCGGCACCGAGCTCGCGCAGCGTCGACCAGCGGACCGTGCTCTCCAGGTGGACGTGCAGATGGAGCTTGGGCAGAGATCTCAGGTCACGCACCCGGCAAGGATAGGCACGGACCGCCCCCGTTCATCCGGCGTGTGCAATCGCGGGCGGGTGATTGCACACGCCGGATGAGCGGATTGAGAACGGCAGGTGCGGCACCACACGTCGGGTGATGCCGGCACCTGCCGGGATCGCATGACGCCGGGCGGGGCGTTAGGTGCGATTGATGCAATGTTACATTGCAATGTCAAGCCTAGCGGCGTACTGTCGAGCCTGCTGTTCCAGCCATCACGCGCGCGATGCAACTTCCGTCCACGTTTCCGCGTATCCGTGTCCGCCCGGCACGGCGACAGCAAGGAGATCGGTGTGCAACGTCGCAGTTCGATCCCGAAGTACCCCGCGTCCGCGGTGAAGACGGCCGCCTCGTTCCTGACCGGAACACTGGCCGTCCTCGGCCTGCCCGTGCTGGCGGCGCAACCAGCCGCCGCGAGCACCCAGGTCTGCCTGACCGGCAGCCTCGTCTACGACCATGCCGACGCCGAGGCCGGCACCACCAAGCCCGTCGTCACGTCGGCCGCCCGCAACGCCGACTGGGAGCTGTGGGGCAAGACCTCTGCGAGGGCGTCCTCGCAGAAGCTCGCATCCGGCATCACCGACGGCGCCGGAGCCTTCAACGCGTGTTACTCCGCCTCGGGCGCGCTCGCCGAGGCACACGTGAGGTTCGTGTCCACCAGCGCCAAGGGCTGGCGGGTGGTGAGCAACAAGAAGACCCAGACGCCGTACACCTTCGACTCCGTCTCGTCGTACGACGTCTCCGGTGCCCGGGACCTCGGCACCGTGAAGGCCCCCGCGAAGGTGCAGTACGCCTGGCACATCGTCGACACCCTGAACAAGCTGTACGCCAAGCGCGCGAACCCGGTGTCGGACTGCTGGACCGCGCACCAGGCCACCGGCAGCTGCGACCGGATCACCTTCGTGTGGACGGCCGCGCCCACCCCGTCGGGGTACTGGGACTACCCGGCGACGAACTTCGTCATCATGTCCGGAAGCGGCCCGGACTCCGAGCACTTCATCCTGCACGAGGCCGGGCACTGGTTCCATTGGCAGCTGTACGACCACCGCTTCCCGGTGGTGACGAACTGCAACCCGCACTACATCGAGAAGAGCAGCTCGACCACGTGCGCGTGGACCGAGGGCTTCGCCGACGCGGTCGCCGCGTACACCCTGGGCGACTACCGGTACGTGTGGGAGGACGGGTCGTCGTACAGCTTCGAGAACGACGCCACCACACCCCACTGGGACACCGGTGACACGGTCCAGGGACGGGTGAGCAGCTCGCTGCTCGACCTGTCGGCGCCGGACGGGCCGGACGGCGGCAGCTGGGACCGGACGATCGCGCTGATGACGGTGAACATGAGCGAGGACTTCCGCGAGTACTTCACCGTCGACCGCCCGGCGGCGTCGCCACCGCTCAGCACTACCGGCGCGGCCTACGACATCATCAGCGGCCACACCATCGCGTACTGATCCACCTCCCGACCCGCGCTGCGCCGGTGTCGTATCGTCGGGATCGTCACCGGCGCACGTGGAGGAACATTGGCGGCTCAAGTCCCGGCCGGGCACGTCGATACCCTGACGTTGCCGTCGTTCGGCGACCGGCTCAATCTCCGGGAGCAGGTCGCGCACGCCCTGCGGGCCGCGCTGATCACGGGCGAGATGCGGCCCGGGGTGCTGTACTCCGCACCGACCCTCGCGGAGCAGCTCGGCGTGTCCGCCACACCCGTCCGGGAGGCGATGCTCGACCTCGCCAAGGAGGGGCTCGTCCAGGCGGTCCGCAACAAGGGCTTCCGGGTCACCGAGCTGACCGGAACCGAGCTGGACGACATCCTCGAGATCAGGACCCTGATCGAGGTGCCGACCGTCGCCCGGATCGCCCGGGACTGCGACGAGGCACTCGCGCCGAAGGTCGAGGCGCTGCGCGAGATCGCGCGGCAGATCGTGGACAAGGCGGTGGAGCCCGACCTGATCGGCTACATCGAGGCCGACCGCCGGTTCCACGTGGAGCTGCTGCGGCTGGCCGGCAACGAGCACCTGGTGTCGGTGGTGCGCGACCTGCGCGCCCGAGCCCGGCTGTACGGGCTGCAGCAGCTCGCGCAGCGCGGCGTCCTCGAGGCGTCCGCACGCGAGCACGAGCAGCTGCTCGACCTGGTGCTGGCCCGCGACGCCGAGGGCGCGGCCGCCCTCATGAAGCAGCACATGATGCACGTCCGCAGCGACTGGGCCGGCGAAGCCGGGAAGCCGTAAACCCCGAAGAACGCAGTGCGGTGCGACCTGCCCGGGATGTCGGGCAGGTCGCACCGGCGTTCG
>DASXRB010000867.1:0-1639 GCA_036506875.1 Kribbellaceae bacterium
AGTACCTCATAGCCTGTGCGGTCGCCGAGGACGACGCCTTGGACGCCGAGCCCCTGGAGGGTGGTGAAGTGCTCGACCCGTGGCAGATTTCGCACCTCATCGCGGGCGCCGGAGGCGATCGCCTGAGCGATCGGGTGCTCACTGGCGTCTTCGACGGCACCGGCCAGCCGGAGCACTTGGGTACGGTCTTCGCCGCGCGCGAGCAGCACGTCGACCAGAGCCATCCGGCCAGTGGTGACGGTGCCGGTCTTGTCCAGGACGACCGTGTCGATGCGGCGGGTGGACTCCAGGACGTCCGGACCTTTGATGAGGATGCCGAGCTGCGCACCGCGTCCCGTACCAACCAGGAGCGCTGTCGGTGTGGCGAGCCCCAGCGCGCACGGGCACGCGATGATCAAAACTGCTACCGCCGCGGTGAACGCAACCTCCGCAGGCTCGCCCACGGCCAGCCAGAACACAAGGGTGGCCGCGGCGAAAGCGATGACGAAGGGAACGAAGATCGCGGAGATCCGGTCCACCAGCCGCTGTACCGGCGCCTTTCCGCTCTGTGCCTCCTCGACCAGCCGCGCCATCTGGGCCAGCTGGGTGTCGGCACCGACCCGTGTTGCGCGTACAACCAACCGACCACCCGCATTGACGGTCGCACCGACGACCGCGTCCTGTGGCCCGACGTCGATCGGGATCGACTCTCCAGTCAGCATCGACATGTCCACCGCCGAGGTGCCGTACAGGACGACTCCGTCGGTGGCGACCTTCTCCCCTGGGCGTACGACGAATTCGTCGCCCACGCTCAGCTGGTCGATGGGAACACGCATCTCGACGCCGTCGCGGAGTACCGCAGCGTCTTTCGCACCGAGTGACACCAACGCGCGCAGCGCGGCGCCGGAACGCCGCTTCGCTCGTGCCTCGAGGTAACGGCCGGCAAGGATGGCCGCGGTGATACCGGTCGCGACCTCGAGATAGATGTCGTCGACACCGGAGCCGCGGGCGGGTACCAGGGTGAACGCCATCGTCATCCCGGGCTCGCCGGCGCCGGCGAGGAAGAGCGCGTACAACGACCAGCCGAACGCAGCCAGCACACTGATCGAGATGAGCGTGTCCATCGTGACGGCGCGATGGCGCAGGTTCATCCAGGCGGCCTGGTGGAACGGCCAGCCGCCCCACGTAACGACGGGCGCAGCCAGAGTCAGCGACAGCCATTGCCAGTAGTCGAACTGGAACGCCGGGACCATCGCCAGGAGCAGAACCGGCACGGTCAGGACGAAGCTGGTCAACGCTCGTTGCCGCACCTGCGCCAGGTCGGTGACTTCTGCCTCGCCTGTCCGGCCTGTGGTCCTGGCGGCGGCCGGTGCCGGTTGCGGCAGCGTCGCGCTGTAACCGGTCGCCTTGATCGTCGCGATGAGGTCCTCGAGTGCGACCGGATCGGTCAGGACGACCCTCGCCTTCTCGGTCGCAAGGTTCACCGTCGCCGCGACGCCGTCAATCTTGTTGAGTGTCTTCTCGATCCGGGCTGCGCAGGAGGCGCACGTCATGCCACCGATCGACAGCTCGACGGTACGGGCAGGCGCCGCGGGCTGCGTGTCGGTCACCGACGCGTCGGTGGCCATGACCTCCACCTCCTCACAAGGGGTTGCACTTA
>DASXRB010000868.1:0-8216 GCA_036506875.1 Kribbellaceae bacterium
TCCCCTGCAGACCGTACCCGTTCGATTGGTGGCCTCCATCGGGAATTGCGGCGCTGGCCATCCGGACCGTCGAGCGGTCAGCGCACCGTCCGCGACGACGCCGTGAAGGTGTTGCACTGGCTCGGCAGCCGCGTCCGGTAGCCGCGGTGCGACCAGAACGTGTGGTTCTGGGCGTTCCCGTGGTCGTGCGGGACGTCGATCGTGTGCGAGATCGCCCAGTCGTACTGGCGGAAGTTCTCGCCGGTGATCGGCAGCGAGCGGCGGTTGGCGCCGAGGAAGATGTTGCCCAGGCAGGATGCCTGCAGCTCCAGCCGGCGGCTCAGCTCCAGCCCGGTGTCGTAGCTCGACGCGTACCGCTGCCGCGCGTAGGCGTCGAGGATGCCGGTCAGCTGCTGGACGTGGTGGCCGTACTCGTGCGCGACGGTGAACATCGCCCACATCCGCGCGAAGACCTTCTGGTAGTACTCGGGGTACTTGTTGTACTGCTTGATGTCCTGGTCGTACCGCATGTAGATGACCTCGTTGCCGCCGCAGTAGTACGAGCGCGGCATCGCGGTGCCACCGCACGGCGAGTCGACGTACCCGGCGACCATCAGCATCCGCGGCCGGCGGAACACGTCGTGGCCGGAGCGGACGTTGCGCGGCCAGCCGTTGTTCAGGCAGCGCAGCAGCGCGCCGTAGTACACCGTCACGCCGGCCTTGTTCGACAGCGCGACGTCCGGCAGCCGGCAGCCGACGGAGGCCATCGCGGCGGTGCGGTAGAAGGGGTCGCCGCCCATCACCTGGCGGTCGCTCGGCGGCTTCGGCGGCATCCGCCGCGGGGGCGGCGGCTTGACCGCCGTCCGGGTCGCGGTCGGCTTGGGCACGGTCGGCTTCGGCACCGTCGGCTTGGTCGTCGGCAGTGGTGGCGGGGAGTTCGTGGGCGCGGGCGACGGCAGGGTCGGCCGGGTCGCCACCGGGCTCGGCGACGACGTCACCGTGCTCTCACCGCGCATCGCGAACCCGGCGATCAGCGCGACCACCAGCACGATCGCGCCGCCGACCACACCCAGCGTCACGCCCAGCGCGGTCCGGGACTTCCGCGGCCCGCGCGGCGGCATCCCGCCCGGCTGGAAACCGGGCTGCGGATAGCGAGGTCCACCGCCGGGCGGTCCGAACTGTGGACCCCACGCGAAGCCCTGCGTCTGCTGCGGATACCCGGGCTGCTGTGGCTGCCGGTAACCACCCGGAAACCCTGATTGATAAGGCGTCTGCGGCGGGCCGCCGTACGGCTGCTGCGGTGCTGGGGGCGGTGGGTACTGGCCACCTCCCGGTGTACCCTGCGGCGGGTACGGTCCGGATGGTGGACCCCACTGCTGATGTGGCACGGTGACCCCTCGATGCGATGTGATGGCCCGATGCGCCTACGTGTTCTCCCGGCGGCCGTCTGCGCCCTTGGTTGGCTCACGATAACGACCTCACAGGTCATGGCCGCGCCGCAGGACGACCTGACGATCCCGTCGTACGACAGCCAGGTGCGCGTGGAGCCCGACGGTCTGCTCCAGGTGAGCGAGGTGTGGCAGCTGAACGCCGCTTCGGGCACCTTCACCCGCTTCGCGGTGACCCGTGAGCACTACCCGAAGGACGAGGACCACGTCCTCGAGATCAGCGACGTGACCGCGCAGGTGGGCGACACGACCAAGCCGGTGACCACCACCGAGCAGGACGACGTCACCGCGATCGCTGTGGGCGACCTGTCCGGCAACGTCACGCTCACGTTGAAGTACGCGGTGCGCGGCGCGGTCGACAGCACCGTCAACGGGCCCGAGCTGCGCTGGTCGCCGCTGCACGGGCTGCCGACGGGTGTCGAGACCGCGAAGGTGACGCTCGACACACCACCGGTCACCCACATCCAGTGCACGGCCGGTGAGCGCGGCAACAACACGCCCTGCACGGCGGCGCAGCTCGCCGAGACCGACGCGCCGCAGTTCCAGCAGTTCGCCCTCGCCCCGGGCAACACGATGCGCGTGGTCGCCGGCTTCAAGCCCGGTGACGTCGCGGTCGACACGATCGTCGAGTACCGCAGGTCGTTCGGCCGCTCGTTCACCGCGACCGGCTGGCAGCTGGGCGGCGCGCTGGCGGTGCTGCTGCTCGGCGGTGCCGCGCTGTTCGCGCTGTACCGGCGCCGCGGCAAGGACCAGGTCGAGTCCGGCCGCGTCGTACCGGCGTCGCTGTTCAGCCTCGGCGCCGACACCAGGATCGAGTTCAACCCGCCGGAGAACCTGCGCCCCGGCCAGGTCGGCACCCTGATCGACGAGCGGATCGACCCGGTCGACGTCACCGCGTCGATCTTCGACCTCGCCGTCCGCGGCCATCTCACGATCACCGAGCTGCCGCGCGCGACCGAGTTCGCCCGGCCGGACTGGGAGCTGCGCAAGGTTGCCAGCGGCAACGAACCGCTGCAGCCGTACGAGCAGGGCCTGCTCGACGCGCTGTTCGGCGGCGCCGGCTCGGTGCTCGTGTCCAGGCTCGGCCCGCAGGTGCGCGCGCACCTCGGCGACGTCCAGGACGCCCTGTACGACGACGTGGTGCGGCGCGGCTGGTTCTCCGAGCGTCCCGACCGTACCCGTTCCAAGTGGTCCACCCTCGGCATCGCCGTCCTGGTCGCCGGGGTGGTCCTCACGGTCCTGCTGGCCTGGTTCTCCCGCTGGGGCCTGACCGGCCTCGCCGTGGTCGCGCTCGGCGCCGGCCTGATCCGGCTCGGCCGGTACATGCCGTCCAAGACCGCCGCCGCCGGCCGCGTCCTCGGCCAGATGGCGTCCATCCGCGGCGAGCTGCTCGAGATGGACGTCAGCGAGCTCCCCGTCGACCAGCACGCCGAGCTCTGCGCCCGCGCCCTGCCCTACGCCGTCGTCCTCGGCGGCGCCGACCGCTGGATCGACGCCCTGGTCGCCACCGACACCGACGCCACCACCCCGGACGAGGGCTTCGCCTGGTACCGGGGCCCGGACAACTGGCACCTCCAGCACCTGCCCGACTCCCTGCGCAACCTCACCACCAACCTCACCGGCGCCCTCTTCACCCGCTGAGGTTCCGGATCACGCACCGCGAGGATGCAACTTTTCGCCGCTGGGTGACGAAAAGTCGCACTTTCCGCGGGAGCCCCGCCCTCACCAGTTCGGCTGGGCGGGTGCAGGGGGCAGCGGGGTGGAGGCCGGGTGGATGACGTAGACGATGCCGCCGGAGTGGGGGACCCAGGCGTTCTCGAACTGTTCGCGGTCGTAGACGGTGCGAACCTCGTCGTCGCTCGGGATCAGGTGCGACGCCGGGTCGTTCACCACCACGTCTCCGCTGGTCGTGAAGCCCACGATCACCATCAGGTGCCCGTTCGTCCCGTACCCGGCCCCGTCGAGCTCGTTCTTCTTGAACGACACCGACGCGACGAGCGGGATGCCCGCCTTGATGAACTGCTCGGCCTCGGTCAGTGAGCGCAGCCGGGTCACGAACGCGTCCAGCCCCCGGCTCCCGGCGTACGCGGTGTTGAAGGGCCAGTTCCCCGCGCCGTCGTACGCGTAGTCGAAGACCATCCGCGCGGCGTGGTCGACCTGCGGGTCGCTGTACGACGGGTCGACCCACGACGTCTCGGCCGCGGTCGGGCCGGCGCCCCAGTAGGCGAGCACCATCGCGGTCGACGTCGGCGAGCACCAGGCCTCGCCGCCGCCGTCCCACTGCGGGTACTGCCCGATGTGGGTCTCCTGCGAGTACGTCGGCACCGGCAGCACGGTGCCCCAGGCACCGCCGTTCGGGCTGGCGGCGACGCTCTTCACGTCCGGCAGCAGCGATGCCATCGCGCCGACCGACCCGACCGACGGCACCGCGCTCGAGCCCGCCAGCCGGTGCAAGGTCACCCGCAGCTGCCACGTCGACAGCGACCGGTCCTTGGCGGCGACGAAGGTGTCGACCGCGACGTAGCCGTTCGCGTCACCCTGCAGCGGGACCGAGGTGCGGTGGATGTCGCCGGCGGCGGTGTCGTCACCGGCGTTCCAGCGGCCGAGCACGTACCACTTCGACGCCGTCCCGAGATCCGTGCGCCCGGACATCGCGACCTCGGCCCAGGTGCCCGGCGGGGTGTCGGCGTTCCAGGACGAGACGAGCTCGGTCAGGTTGAACCCGGGCGTGACCACCGGGGAGGTCCAGGTCGCGTACTCGTACTGCTTGGCGGTGCCGTCACCGAAGGGATCGGTGTACGACGTGGTGCCGGCGGCGGAGGCGAAGCGGATCGCGCCGCCGGAGATCGTCGTACCGGCCTGGGTGCCGGCGGCCAGGTCCGCGTCGGTGGTCCACGACGTGAAGCGGATCTCGCGGTTCTGTGCCGCGCCCTTGGCGGGGATCTGCGTGGCGTCGTCGGCCGCGGCGGCGGGCATGGCGGTCAGCGCGATCACTCCGGTCAGCGCGAGGGAACACAGGCGAGCAAGGGAGATGGTGCTCATGAATTTGAACGATAGACCTCCCCCCGAGCCTGAGTCGTCAACCTTCCGGCGTGCCGCGACCGCGTGTCAGTTCCCACTGCGTAGGGGCTTCCAGGGCACGCGAAACCGCGTCCGGGAAGGGAGGGCGGGTCGCTTCCCGGACGCGGGTGCCGGTGTTCAGTCGTGGTTGGTCGCGAAGGCCTGCAGGCGGCTGTAGTCACCGTTGAACACGTCCTGGTCGATCGGCGAGGACGAGTACTGCCAGACGGTGTAGTACGTCCAGTTGTACGGCAGCGTGCCGACGGTGGACGCGTACCGCGCGACCCACAGCGGGTTGGTGCTGCTGAACGAGTTGTTGCCGACGCACTGCGACCACCAGCTGGTGGCGGTGTAGATGATCGGGTACTTGTTCCACCGCGCCTTGTAGGTGTTGGAGAAGTCCCGGATCCACGAGGCCATGCCGGACTGCGACTTGCCGTAGCAGGTGCTGCCGTACGGGTTCCACTCGATGTCCAGGGCGCCGGGCAGGGTCTTGCCGTCGCCGGACCAGCCGCCGCCGTGGTCACCGAAGTAGGTCGCCTGCGTGGCGCCGCTGGAGCGGTCCGGCAGGGCGAAGTGGTAGGAGCCGCGGATGAAGCCGCGGTTGTAGGAGCCGTTGTACTGCTGCGCGAAGTAGGGGTTGGTGTAGCCGGTGCCTTCGGTGGCCTTCACCCAGGTGAACCGCTTGCCCTGGTTCCACCAGTAGTTCCAGTCCACGTTGCCCTGGTGGCCGGAGACGTCGATGCCGTAGACGGCGGCGAGCAGGCCGGCCGGCGCCGGCTTGGCGGCGCGGTCGGTCTGGGACCAGCCCAGGTAGGCGTCACCGGCCTCGGCGATGCCGGCGGAGCGGGCCTGGGCGGTGGGCGGTGAGCTGGACGTGGATGCGGACCCGGTGGCGGGGACGAACGCCAGGCCCGCGGCCGCGACGAGCGCGGCGATGATCGGGATGCGACGAGGGAACATGACAAGACCTCCCGTGAGGAACAGGGCGACCTCCCCCGGCAGGGGGCGGCGGAGGCATTGCATCGAGAGAAGACGCCACAGCCTTCTCACGCAAAGCATTAACCCACTCACAGAGCGCAATGTAAATATCTGGCTGTCAGGAAGCGAAGCCCGTAAGTCCGTCCCGCGGTAAATGCGGTCAGTAGGCGGCTGGCGCACCGTTACCCTTGTCCGGTGACGCTCCGCTTGTATGACACAGCCTCAGGACAGGTCCACGATCTCCAGCCCGTCGTACCGGGCAAGGTCGGGATCTACCACTGCGGGCTGACCGTGCAGGCCGCGCCGCACGTCGGGCACATCTACAAGGAGGTCGTGTTCGACGTCCTGCGGCGCTGGCTGGAGCGTTCCGGATACGAGGTCACGGTCGTTGCCAACGTCACCGACATCGACGACAAGATCCTGACCAAGTCCGCCGAGCGCGGCGTCGAGTGGTGGGCGCACGCCTACGAGTTCGAGCGGGAGCTGCACTGGGCGTACGACGTGCTCGGCTGCAGGCCGCCGACCTACGAGCCGCGGGCAACCGGGCACATCCCGGAGATGCTGGAGATGATCGCCCAGCTGATCCAGACGGGCCACGCCTATCCCGCGGCCGACGGGTCCGGCGACGTCTACTTCGATGTGAAGTCGTGGCCGTCGTACGGCGAGCTGTCGCACCAGCGGCTCGACGACATGGAGGCGGCCGCCGACGCCGACCCGCGCGGCAAACACGACCCGCGCGACTTCGCGCTCTGGAAGGGCTACAAGAAGGAGTCCGAGCCGGCGACCGCGGCGTGGCCGTCGCCGTGGGGCCCGGGACGTCCGGGCTGGCACCTGGAGTGCTCGGCGATGGCCGGGAAGTACCTCGGCGACGAGTTCGACATCCACGGCGGTGGTCTCGACCTGCGCTTCCCGCACCACGAGAACGAGCTGGCCCAGTCCAGCGCGTGCGGCCGGCCGTTCGCGCGGATCTGGATGCACAACGGCCTGGTCAAAGCGGCCGGCGAGAAGATGAGCAAGTCGCTCGGCAACGGCGCGATCGTGCGCAACGTGGTCCAGCGGGTGCGCCCGATCGAGCTGCGCTACTACCTCGTGGCCGCGCACTACCGCGCCGCGATGGAGTTCTCCGAGGTCGCGCTCGAGCAGGCCGCGGTCACCTACCAGCGCATCGAGGGTCATGTACGACGCGCGGCTGAGCTCGTCGGCGAGGTGGATGTCGCGTCGGCCGAGCTGGCACCCGGATTCGTCGCCGGGATGGACGACGACCTCGGTGTGCCGGCCGCGCTGGCCGCGCTGCAGGGCGTGATCCGCGAGGGCAACCGGTTGCTCGACGCGGGCTCGACGGGTGACGAGCTGCGGGCGAACCTGGCCTCGGTGCGGGCGATGCTCGACGTGCTCGGGCTGGACCCGCTCGCCGAGCCGTGGGCCTCGCGCGGCACCGCCTCGAACGAGCTGAGCGGGGTGGTCGACGGACTGGTTTCCGCCCTGCTCGACCAGCGCCAGGCGGCCCGGGCCCGCAAGGACTACGCGGCCGCGGACGCGATCCGCGACAAGCTGAACGAGCTCGGCGTCACCGTCGAGGACACCCCTGCCGGCGCCCGGTGGACCGTCGTACCGACGCACGAGGTACGACGCGGCGCGGCGACTGACGTCGTACCGGAGAACAGCGATGCCGGGCAGTAGCCGGCGGCGAGGCGCCGTCCGCAAGGCCAAGAAGGGCAATCCGACCGCGGGGTCGGGCGGCAGGATCCGGCGCGGGCTGGAGGGCAAGGGCCCGACGCCGCCGGCCGAGGCGCGCACCGGTCACCCGGCGGCGCGGCGGGCGGCGGCTTCGGCGCGCGCGAAGGCGGAGAGCCAGCAGCGCGCCAAGCGGTCCGAGGACCGGCGCGCGAAGGCGGACACCCAGGCCGAGATGGTTGCCGGACGCAACAGTGTTGTGGAGGCGCTGCGGGCCGGGGTGCCCGCGACCGCGCTGTTCGTCGCGGAGCAGGCCGAGCGGGACGCGCGGCTGCGCGAGTCGCTGCAGCTGGCCGTCGAGCGTGGGATCTCCGTGCTGGAGGTGCCGCGCACCGAGCTGGACCGGACGACCCGCGGCGCGGTGCACCAGGGGCTGGCGCTGCAGATCCCGCCGTACGAGTACGCGCACCCGGACGACCTGCTGGAGCGGGCGTACGACGCGCACCAGGTGCCGCTGATCGTGGCGCTCGACGGGGTCACCGACCCGCGCAACCTGGGCGCGATCGTCCGGTCCGCGGCGGCGTTCGGCGCGCACGGGGTCGTCGTACCGGAGCGGCGCGCGGCGTCGATGACGGCGTCGGCGTGGAAGACCTCGGCCGGGGCGGCGGCGCGGGTGCCGGTGGCGCGCGCGACGAACCTGGCCCGGACGCTGAAGGCGTACAAGGACGCCGGTTGCACGATCGCCGGGCTCGACATGGACGGCGACGTCGACCTGACCGAGCTGGACGCGGCCACCGAGCCACTCGTGCTGGTGGTCGGCAGCGAGGGGAAGGGCCTGGCCCGGCTGGTCCGCGAGATCTGCGACCTGATCGTCGGCATCACCATGACCAACTCCACCGAGTCGCTGAACGCCGGCGTGGCCGGCGGCGTCGCCCTCTACGAGATCGCCCGCCGCCGCCGGCCTTGACCGTTCATTCGTCGCATCTTGTGGTTGTTGTGGAAAACGCGGTCACGGTGACCGCCGCCGTGCACCTGACCGGTTTTCCACAGCAACCACAAGATGCGACGAATGAA